>NZ_JBJXIB010000218.1:0-4414 GCF_046115965.1 Janthinobacterium sp. CG_23.3
ATATCGAGAGTAAACGCCTTTTTCAAAGAGTTTACAAGCGATACCTACAAGCTGTGCTCATCGCCTCGGCTCCGCCTTCATGCAATCGCCCTGCGCAAGAAAGTTCAATTCAGGACAATGCGGCCGTCACTTTCAGCACTTCCTCGGCGCTGGTGATGCCTTCGATGATCTTGAAGGCGCCGGCGATGCGCAGCGGCTTCATGCCGTCGGCCACGCTTTGCCGGCGCAGCGCGTGGATGTCGGTGCGTTCGCGCACCTGGGCGCTGAAGGCGTCGGTGATGCCGAGCAGCTCGTAAATGCCGGTGCGGCCGCGGTAGCCGGTCTGGCGGCATTCCGGGCAGCCGACCGGGCGGTACACCCGCGCCGGCTTGGGCAGGTTCCAGGCGCCGCCGATACTGTGCCAGATGTCGTCGGTGATCTCGCCGTCGCCGCTCTTGCAGTCCGGGCACAGGGTGCGCACCAGGCGCTGCGCCATCACGCCGATCAAGGTCGCCTCCAGCAGGTAGTAGGGCACGCCCAGCTCGAGCAGGCGCATGACGGCCGACGGCGCGTCGTTGGTGTGCAGCGTCGATAGCACCAGGTGGCCGGTCAGCGCCGCCTGGATCGCCATTTCGGCCGTGGCCAGGTCGCGGATCTCGCCGACCATGATGATGTCCGGGTCTTGCCGCATCAAGGCCCGCACGCCGTCGGCGAACGACAGCTCGATGCCCGGCTGCACCTGCATCTGGTTAAAGGCCGGCTCGACCATCTCGATCGGGTCTTCCACCGTGCAGACGTTGACCTCGGACGTCGCCAGCGCCTTCAGCGTCGTGTACAGCGTGGTGGTCTTGCCCGAGCCGGTCGGGCCGGTCACCAGGATGATGCCGTGCGGCCGGCTGGTCAGCGCGTCCCAGCGCGCCGCGTCGTCGGCCGGGAAACCCAGCTCCGGCAGCGTCTTGACCACCACTTCCGGGTCGAAGATGCGCATTACCAGCTTTTCGCCGAAGGCCGTCGGCAGCGTCGACAGGCGCAGCTCGACTTCCTGGCCGCCGGCGGTGCGGGTCTTGATGCGGCCGTCCTGCGGGCGGCGCTTTTCAATCACGTCCATGCGCCCCAGCAGCTTGATGCGCGACGTCATCGCCAGCATCACCACGGCCGGCACCTGGTAGACCTGGTGCAGCACGCCGTCGATGCGAAAACGCACCGAGCCGACGTCGCGCTTCGGCTCCAGATGGATGTCGGAGGCGCGCTGCTCGAAGGCGTATTGCCACAGCCAGTCGACGATATTGATGACGTGCTGGTCGTTGGCGTCGACCTGTTTGTTGTTGCGCCCGAGTTCAACCAGTTGCTCGAAGTTGTTGCGCAGCTGCAGATCCTGGCCGGTCGACTTGTTGGCGTTCTTGATCGACTTGGCCAGGCTGAAAAATTGCGAGATGTACTGGGCGATGTCGAGCGGGTTGGCGATCACCAGTTTGATGGCGCGCCGCGAGATCTTGGCGATTTCCGCCTCCCACTCGAGCGCGAACGGCTCCGTGGTGGCGATCACCAGCGTGTGCGCGCTCAGCTCGACCGGCAGGATGTTGAAGCGCGCCGCGTAGCTGGCCGACATGACGTCGGCGACCTTGGTGAAATCGACCTTGAGCGGGTCGATGCGGATGAAGGGCAGGGCGACGCGCCCGGCCAGCCATTCGCACAGCGCGTCCAGGGTCAGCGCCTTGTGCGGCGCCAGCGCCGAGGCCAGCTTGCAGTGCGCCACCGCGCACAGCGGGTGCATCGCGCCGACGATGTTTTTCAGAATGCCCAGGGCCTGCGCGTAGTTGGCCTTGACGTCGGCCTTGTCGACCAGGCCGTCGGCCAGCAGCCAGGTGAAGATTTGTTGCAGGTCGAGCGCTTTGGGGGACCCATTCTTCATTCGCTACTTTCTTTGCACAAAATCAGCTGGCCGCGCCCCGGCCGGGTCACACCGCGCTGTGGATGCCCTTGACCCAGGATTTGGCGGGCAGCTTGCTGTCGGCGACGATTTGCGCGGCGCGCGCGGCCAGCGCCGCGGCGTCGAGCGCGGGCTTGCTCTTGAAAGCGATGGCCACGACGTTGCCATCATGCACCTCCGGCAGGCAGATGACATGGCCGAACGCAAATTTCATCGCTTTCAGGTTTTTCGCGTAGCTCGGATGGTCGCCGAACAGGTTCACCGTCATGATGCCGTGCGGCGCCAAGCAGGCGGCGCAGGCGCTGTAGAAGTCGGCGCTGTCGAGCACCGGGCCGCGCGCGGTGGCGTCGTACAAATCCACTTGCAGCGCGTCGAAGGCGGCATGGTTGGCGGCGTCGTTGACGAAGTCGAGCGCGTCCATTTCCAGCACGGCCAGACGTTCATCGTTCGGCGGCAGCTTGAACATCGACTCGCACACGGTGATCACGGCCGGGTTCAGCTCGACCGCGCGCACCTGCGCGGCGGGGAACTGGCGGTAGCAGAACTTGGTCAGCGCGGCCGTGCCCAAACCCAGTTGGGCGATGCGCAGCGGCTGTTCGATCCACAGCATCCAGGCCATCATTTGCTGGGCGTATTCCAGTTCCAGCCAGTCGGGCTTGCGGATGCGCATCGCGCCCTGCACCCATTCGGTGCCGAAGTGCAGGTAGCGCACCCCGTTCATCTCCGACAGCGTCACCGGCGCGTACTTGGCTTTGCGCGGAGCGGGCGGGCGCGGCGGGCGCGAGGATTCTTCTTTTTCGATCGATTTTCGTTTGATGAGCATAGGGATGGCCTGATAGATTGCCCCATTATCCCGCGATGCCTTGCGGCAAAGCAAGGGGAACCGGCGCGCGCCGGCGCGCAACAACCTTGATTTCGGGCGTGAATGTCGGGGCGGTGCCGGGGGGGGGGGGCGGCTGTAAAAGCAACAAAGCCGGTCATTGCTGGCCGGCTTGTGTGGGGTGGCGCGGGGAGGGCGGGCGCTTATTGCTGCGCCGGCTCCACCGACACGCGCAGGCGCACGCGCTGGCCCGGATCGTACGACATCAAGCTGGTGTAGTTGCGGCCGCGATAGTCGTAGGTCACTTGGTAGCCGTTGTTTTGCGATTCCCAGTGGTCGACCGTGCGGCATTGCTGGACCGCTTGCTCTTGCACGCCGCCACCGCCATAGCCGTTGTTGTCGATGCGGTCGCCAGCGACGGCACCGGCGATGGCGCCGGCCGCGGTGGCGGCGGTTTTGCCGTGGCCGCCGCCGACCTGGCTACCGATCAGGGCGCCGGCAATGCCGCCAATGATGGAGCCGCCGGCGCCGCGTTGTTGCTGTTGTTGCTGTACCTGGACGTATTCGGTGCGGCATTCCTGCCGTGGACGGTTCACTTGTTCAACTTGCGGCGTTACGCGCACGACGCGGCCGAAATCTTCAAAGTCGGCAGCCTGCGCGACGGGCAAGGCGCCAAGACACAGGGCGGACAGAATCAATTTGGCGTGCAAGTTCATGTGGGACCTCGTTCGTGGGGATAGTCGGGTGTTCTAACAACCTAAGACAATAGTAATCCCGCTTTGCGCGCAAAAGGGGTTCGTATGGCAACAAATTGTAACAGCGGGGGCGCCGCCGCCGGCAGCCTGTAACATGCACTTCGACGTACGCGGCGAGCGCCGCGCAGGGGGAGGAAAGAGGGAAACGGTGGCGGCGATCGGTCGAATCGACCGGAAATGCGCGGCAAAATTCGCGGTCTGTAACAAATCTTGCGTTTGACGCTACATTCGGGTTGATTCGTTTAGTACAACACGTTACCCTAATAAGCGTATGGCGTCAGATTGACAATGCAAAAACAGAGCATAGCATAGCACGGCACGCGCATTGGCCCGCTTGCAGTGGTGCGTCGATAGGGAAAACAGCACCAGCATATCCATATAACAGGTCGATTTGAGGGAAAAATGAGTTTGTTAATAACCGTGCCGCCCAACCTTGTCCAGTCCATTCGTGCGTTCCGCGTGACCGAATTACAAGACGAGGCAGTCCGTCTCGGGCAGCACTTTTTATATGCGCATTGCCTGGCCGGTGTAACGAAACAGCAAGTGCTCGGCATTATTGCGGAGTCGTTTTTATTCCCGAAAAACTTCGCCAAGAATGTCGACGCGCTGCGCGAATGCCTGACCGACACGATGTTCAAGGCGGGGCCGCAAACCGGTTTCCTGGTGGTGTTGGAGCAGTTGCCCAACACGCAGAAATTCGACAAGGAGGCGCGCGAAACCCTGCTCGACGTGTTCCGCGACGCGGCCGATTTCTGGATGGAGAAAAAAGTTCCCTTCCGCGTGTTTTACTCCTTCGAGTAGGCGCCGGGGGGGGGGGGGGGGGGTCGCCCCCACAAAGCACCAGCCACAACCCACCGGGGCCGCGTTTTTTTTTTTGCGTTCTCACCAAACCCTCTCTCCTCCTTTCTTTTTTCGCGCCCCCCAGCGGAC
>NZ_JBJXIB010000219.1:0-4363 GCF_046115965.1 Janthinobacterium sp. CG_23.3
GTTGCATGATTTTCTCCTAAGTTGATTCTTCGAACCTTCACTTTAGGATTAATTTGCGTCTTTTGCCGACCCGCCTTCATTCATAGTATCTACGACACGCTGTCAACGGCATTCGGGTCTGGCAGCGGATTTCACGCCCTTGCTGTTGCTGTTAATCGCAGCCACCGGCGCTCCACCAGCCACTTCATCGACACAGGTAATCACCATGTTCCACTGGCTGCAGCGTGTGTTTTCCCGGCCCGCCGAAGCGCGCCCGCCAACGGCGCCGCCGCCGGCCGCGCCCGTCATGCCGGCGCCATCCGCGCCGCTGTCCGACGGCGTCGCCGTGGCCCGCGCCGCGCCGCCGGCCGGGGTCTCCTTCGAGCAAAAAGACAACGTCAACACGAACTACCACGCCTGGCTGTTCGGCGCGCGCGACGACGGCGACCTCGACGTCACGCCGCAGGAAACCCAGGTGCTCGACGCGCTCGAAGCCATCATGACATCGAAGCAATCCGGCGCCGACCTGGTGCGGCGCCTGCCCGGCCTGATCCCGCAGGTGCTGCAAAGCCTGCGCACCGAGCATTTTTCAGGCGCCGAAATCGCCCGCAAGATTTCCAGCGACGTGGTGCTGGTGGCGGCCGTGATCCGCCTCGCCAACAACGCCAGCCAACACCGCGCGCAGCGTATTACCAGCGTCGAGCACGCCGTCATTGTCATCGGCCAGGAAGGCTTGCGCCAACTCGTCACGGCGGTCGCCTTCCACCCCATCATCGACTTGAACTCCGGCCACTTCACGCGCCTGCTGGCGCCGCGCATCTGGGACCAGTCCGAACGCTGCGCCGTGGCCAGCCGCGTCTTCGCCGAGCAACAAGGCATCGATCCCTTCCTCGCCTTCCTGGCGGGCGTGGTGCAAAACGTCGGCCTGTTGGTGTCGCTGCGCATGATGGACCAGCTCGCCAAGGACCCGGCCGAACTCGGCTCGACCTTGTTCTGCGCCGGCCTGCTGCGCAACGCCCGCCTGCTGTCGTGCAGCATCGGCCAGGAATGGAACTTTCCCGAAGCGGTCACCCTGGCCATCCGCGAGCAACTGAGCATGCACAAGCGCGCCGCCATATCGCCGCTGGGACAATTGCTGGCGATGACCGACTATCTGAGCAAGGTAAAGATTTTGGTGGAAAACGCGCGCCTCGATGAAAACCAGTCCGGCCTGTTCAACGGCCTGCCGCCGCACGCGCACGCCTGCTACGACGAACTCGGCGCGCTCGACGCGGTCGAGGCGACCATCGCCGCCGGCGCGCCATGAGCGGGGCCGGCAACGACGCCGCCGCCCCGCCGCTGGCCGGCATCCGCGTACTCGACCTGACCCGGCTGCTGCCCGGCCCGGTCGCGACGATGCAGCTGGCCGACATGGGCGCCGACGTGCTGAAGATCGAAGACCCCGGCGCCGGCGACTACGCGCGCGCGATGGGGCCGGTGCGCGCCGAGGTCTCGCAATTTTTCGTCGCCGTCAACCGCGGCAAGCGCTTCCTGCGCCTGGACCTGAAGGACCAGGCCCAGCGCGAGCAACTGCTGGCCCTGGTCGACGACGCCGACGTGCTGGTGGAAAGCTTCCGCCCCGGCGTCATGGCCAAACTCGGCCTGGGCTGGGACGTGCTGCGCCGGCGCAAGCCGACGCTGGTGATGTGCGCCATCTCCGGCTACGGCCAGGACGGCCCGTTCGCGCAACTGGCCGGCCACGACATCAACTACATCGGTTATGCCGGCATGCTGGCCAACAACGCCGGCCCGGACGGCACGCCGGCGCTGCCCAACCTGCAAGTGGGCGACCTGCTGGGCGGCGCCCAGAGCGCGCTGCAAGGCATCCTGGCGGCGCTGCTGGCCGTCAAGATGGGCGGCCCGGGCCGCTTTGTCGACATCTCGATGAGCGACGCCGTGCTGGCCCACAATATCATGCCGCTGGTGGCCGTCAACAACGGCGCCGAGGCGGCGCCGGCGCGCGACCTGCTGACCGGTGGCGTGCCCTGCTACAACGTCTACCGCACCGCCGACGCGCGCTTCATGGCGGTCGGCGCGCTCGAACTGAAGTTCTGGCAACTGTGCTGCGACGTGCTGCAACGCCCCGACCTGAAGGCGCGCCACTGGCAATTGGGGCAGCAGGTCGGCGGCGCCGACGCGCTGGCCGTCAAGGCCGAGCTGGACGCCATCTTTGCCGGTCGCAGCCTGGCGCAGTGGACCGAGACCTTCGCCGCCAGCGACTGCTGCGTCACGCCGATATTGACCAGCGCCGAGGCGCTGCGCCACCCGCTGTTCCAGGCGCGCCGCATGGTGTCGCAAGAGCGCCACCCCACCGAGGGGGTATACTGGGCCGTTGCGCACCCGATCAAATTTGAAACCTGATGTATTTAAGCTGATGTATATCGTTAACACCACCGAAGTCGAGTTCAGCGCCATCCGTGCCCAGGGTCCGGGCGGCCAGAACGTCAACAAAGTCTCCAGCGCCATTCACCTGCGCTTCGACGTCGCCAACTCGTCGCTGCCGGACGCGTACAAGGAGCGCCTGTTGGCGCTGCGCGACCAGCGCATCACCAAGGACGGCGTCATCGTGCTGAAGGCGCAGCAGTCGCGCAGCCAGGAGCAGAACAAGGAAGAGGCGATCCGCCGGCTGCAGGAGTTGATCGACAGCATCACCATCCTGCCGACGGTGCGGCGCGCCACCAAACCGACCCGCGGCTCGCAGCGCCGCCGCCTCGACAGCAAGAGCACCCACGGGCTGCAGAAGCAGTTGCGCGGCAAGGTCAGCGGTTGATTGTGCTCGGTCAGGCGCAGTAACATGGCCGGCATTGCTATTTTGAAGACAAGACCAGTGAGCTCAATAGACATGGACTGTAAATCAAAAACTCAATTCCGAAATATTTGTTAACCAAAACGGTTGATTTTTATTTTTGAATCTGCCATAATATTTCCAAGGGGAAGCCCCTTGCACCATCTGCGGACCCAAGAGGGTTCACCCATAAGGGTTCAGGAGAGCAGGTCACCTACTCTAGGAGAGAAAAATGACAACCCAGTTCGGAAAGGAACTAAAGAAGCTGCGCATTGATCTTGGCATAACTTTGATGGAAATGGCCCAGAAGATTAACGTATCGTCAGCTTTCCTTTCAGCGATTGAAACTGGTCGGAAGCGTATTCCGGATGGGACACTTGATGTATTAGCAACGGAATTTCCGGCAATTGCTAAGGAGCGCAACAAATTTGAGGTTTTGGTTAATCAAGCTAGGAAGGAGGTCAGTGTGCCGTTAAATGACGCTAGTTACGATGATGCAATGTTGGCCACCGCGTTGGCTAGGCGCTTCAGCAGTTTGTCTGCTGAAGACAAAGAACGAATTCGAAATCTGGTGACAATGGAGTAGACATGGCCCCGCCAATGACCAGGACCAGGACAGAAGGAACGGTTGTGCCACCGCGTTCGAAAAAGGATATTGCAGCGAATGCTCAGGCAATGCGACAGTTTCTTAAGCTGGAAAAACAAGACTATTTTCCGGTGCCTGCAGTGTATGCGATGCTAAGCATGATGTTCGAAGATGCTGATTTCGAAGTGTACGAGGAACACGAAATGGGAGAAGACCATGGTCGAACGTATCCCGATCAGCGCCGGATTGTGCTTCGGAATGACGTATATGAGCGAGCCTGCATTGGTGAGGCTAGGGACCGTTTTACGATGTGCCATGAGCTGGGACACCTAATGATGCACCGGGATATCGCCCTTTCACGCATAGATCCGATGTCCCCACCAAAGATTTACTGTAATTCAGAATGGCAAGCCGACACATTCGCATCATACTTGATGATGCCTCCGGATCTTATCTGTCGCTATAGCACAGTTCAAGAGGTTGTTGAGGCAATTGGGGTTAGCTTCGAAGCTGCACATGCTAGGCGAGCTGAGATTTTAGGAAAAAACGTGTAAAAAGTTGGCGCTTTCTACACGTTTTAGAGGTAAAAGAAAATCAAACGATCTCTGGTTTTCTCTTGAATTGCATGCTATTGGGTAGCAGTGGGCAGTTTAGTACCTTTACCACTGCTTTGCAAGCGTCAAGTTCGCCGTCGAGGTCATCACTTTGACGAAAGAGTTGGCGATATGAAAACATGTCTCTATCCAAAATCCGTTCACGTGATCGCATACACACGCTTCCGTAGAGGAAAGCTTGAGTACGTATGCGAGCACTGCCGGTCATATCCTTGCTGAGATGGAACAAACGGCGACGCAGTAATGTATAAAGCTAATGAGGCAGCCTAGGAGTCTGCGCGGCAGACAATTCTTGCGCTGACCATGTGACGCGCTTCTTGCCTGCGTCGATGGCGATTCACTTTCGCACTCGAAAGTGGA
>NZ_JBJXIB010000220.1:0-4043 GCF_046115965.1 Janthinobacterium sp. CG_23.3
ACCCCACACCTATAGGGGCAAAAGTTGTTCGGTCGTCTCTGCGCTACACCCCCAAAAAGGCGGGTCCCGTCCTCCCCCCCCCCCAGCGTTGCCCCGCCCCCCCCCCCGGTACAGTCCGTGTAACTATACGGCCAAGTGTACTTGTGCTGTATTGCTGATTCCCATACTATGCGATACCGATAGTTACCAGCCACCGCGCCCTTAGCCCATGCCACCCTCCGCCGACATCGACGCCACCGCCCTCGGCCACGAGAATTGGACCAGGCGATTCCTGGACGGCTGCATCGCCTGCGTACCCACCGTGCTGGGTTACCTGAGCATCGGCTTTTCCGCCGGCGCGCTGGCCCGGGTGTCCGGCCTGAGCACGATGGAGGTGGCGCTGATGTCGCTGATCGTCTACGCCGGCTCGGCCCAATTCATCATCGCCGGCATGGTGCAAAGCCACGCCGCCGCCATCACCGTGTGCGTCGCGGTGTTCTTCGTCAACCTGCGCCACCTGCTGATGTCGGCCTATCTGGTGCCCTACTTTAAACACATGGGCAGCCTGCGCAATTTTTTGCTGGGCGCGCAACTGACCGACGAAACCTTCGGCGTGGCCGCGGTCGCCGCGCAGAAAAGCGGCAAGCTGTCGTTTGCGTGGATGGCCGGCCTGAACCTGACGGCCTATCTGAATTGGTTGCTGGGCAATATCATCGGCGCGCTGGCCGCGACCTGGATTCCAGCCAACTTCATGCAAAGCCTGCAATTCGCGTTGGTGGCGATGTTCATCGGCCTGATCGTGCTGCAATTGATGGCGGCCCGCGACCGCGCCGTGCAGATCTTCGCCGCCGTCATGACCGTCGCCCTGCTCGAACCGGTCGCCCTGCTGTTCGGCCGCGAGTTCAGCGTCGTGCTGACCGCCATCATCACCTCGTTTATTGCCATGGGAGCCATGCGATGGAAGTCCGCTACGAAATCCTCCTAATCATCGCCGGATGCGGCTTGGTCACCCTGGTGCCGCGGGTCTTTCCGCTGCTGTTCCTGCGCAAACAATCGTTCCCAAAATGGTACCAGGAGTGGTTGTCCTTCCTGCCCGTCACCATCATGGCCGGGCTGGTCGCCGAGCAACTCATTCCCCGCCACGGCGACTGGCGCGCGGCCACGCCGAACATCGTCGCCAGCGTCGCTTGCCTGCTGTGCGCGGTGCTCAGCCGCAGCCTGTTCGCCACCGTGCTGTGCGGCGTGGCGGCGATTGGCTTGCTGACCTACTTCGCCTAACCGCGATTTCCGTAGGTCGGATTAGCCCGCAGGGCGTAATCCGACCATGTTGGCGTGCGCGGCACCGCGCGCGCAGCAAACCTTGCCCTTCCCCTTAGAACGTGGCGCGCAGGCTCAGGCGCACGGTGCGCGGCTCCAGCGGATGCACCAGGCGGCCGTCAATGCCGCCGCCGCAACTGCCGTCGGCCTGTTCGCCGCGCGTGCAGGAGCCGCCCCAGTACTCAATATCATTGGCCTTGCGACCCAGCAGATTGAGCACGTCGACGCCCAGTTGCAGCGTCGGCGTGATGCGGTAGCCCACCTTCAGATTGGCCAGCCAGAACGGCGTCGATTTGTGGGTGTTGCTTTCCTCCAGGGCGTAGGCGCCCAGGTAGCGCAGGCGCACGCCGCCGTACCAGTTCCCGCCCGGCTCGTAGCCCATCCCCAACGAGGCGGTCAGCGGAATCGCGTTCGGCACGTGCGAGCCGCCGCCGTCGACCGGCTCCTTGAAGCGCGCATGCGACCAGGCCAGGTCGGCGTCGATGTTGACGGCGCTGGTGGGCGCGAAATAATTCGACCACTCCAGGCCGTGCCGGCGCGACGCGCCGCGCGCTTCGGTGACGCCCTCGTCGCCGACGAACACCAGCTCGGACGCCGCGCTCATACGCCACAGCGACAGGCTGGTGTTCCAGCCCGCCAGCGGCTTGCTGCGCAGGCCCAGTTCCGCGCCGTTGGACTTGGCGAACAGCGACAGTTTTTCAGCCGGGCTGCCGTCGGCCGGATGGGTCGCCGAGGTGGCGCCGCGCACGTCGTTGCTGTGAAATCCGTAGCCCCAGTTGGCGTAGAACTCGGTGTCGCCGCGCGCGCCGGACGGGCGCAGCACCAGGCCCAGTTTCGGGCTGGTCTGGCCGGCGCCGACCTTGCCGCCGTTGTGCATATTGAACTCGCCGGCGGTCGGCGTGACGCTGGCACGGATCTGGTCGCGGCGCAGCCCCACGGTGCTGCGCAACCACGGCGTCCACTGCCGGCGCGCCTCGACGAACAGGCCGACGGCGGTTTCGGTCAGCTGGTCCTGGCGCACGGTGCCGGTGCGCACCCGCCCCTCGGTTTGATACAGGCCGACATGCCCGACCCGGTCCTGGCGCAGCTGCACGCCGGCCGTCAGCTCGACCGCTTGCAGGCGCACGCTGCGGCGCGCCTCGCCGCCCCAGATCAGGCGCTCGTCGGCCTGCTCGTGCTGGTCGCCGCGCGGCCCGCTGGTAAACCCCGACGGTGCGGCGAAGTAATTCAAGCCGTAGTCGATCACATAGGCGCTGACGCTGCCGGCCCCGGCCTCGTCGCTGCCGGCCCACTCGCCGGACAGGCTATAACGGTGGGTCTTGCCGCCGTCGCTGCCCGACAGCGCGCCGAAGCGGCCGATCCCGCCGCCGCTGATGGCGCGCTCGGGCACGTGCTCGGTGGCGCGCCAGTCCGACTCGTAAGCCATCGCCGTGACGGCGAAACCGTCGCTGGCGCTGCCCTTGGACAGGCGCAGCACGCCGTTGCGCTTGTGCAGATTGGCCGGCAAGTCCCAGGGGCCGTCGTTGCCCGCCACTTCGACCGCGCCCATCACGTCGAAACCGGCGTATTCGCCGCTGCCGGCGGCCAGCAGGCGGCGGTGCCGGTGCGCGCCCAGCGTCAGGTCGACGAACGGCGCCTTCACCTGGCGCTGGTAGTCGATGCGCGCCGAACCGGTGTTGGAAAAGTCACCGTCGCGGGCCGCGTAGACGCCCTTGCGGAACTCGATGTTGGCGATCAGCTCCGGCATCAGGAAGTTCAAGTCCATATAGCCCTGGCCGTGGGCGTGGCTGGCGACGTTGGCCGGCATGCCCATCACGGTGGTGGCGAAATCGCTGCCGTGGTCGAGGTTGAAGCCACGCAGGAAGTACTGGTTGGCCTTGCCGTCGCCCGAGTGCTGGGTGACGATCAGCCCGGGTATCGTTTCCAGTACCTCGGCGGTGCGCAGCAGCGGACGGGTCGCCAGTTGCTTCGCCGTCACCGTGCCGTCGGTGGCGGAGTCGGCGACGCCGATCATGCCGGGCCGGTTGCCCACCACGGTGACTTCCTGCAGCGTGGGCACGCCGGTCGCGCCGGCCAGTTTGCAGCCGGCCAGCAAAGCGGCCAGCAGCGGTGTTCGCGTATAAAAGTGTCGCATCTGTTTCATTTCCTAAGATCACATCGATGATCCGGGCATGACACGAGAAAGAAGTGGCCGTGTGGGCGCTGGCCACAGTCGCAGGCGGACGGCGCGCGCGGGCGCGCATGGGCGCGGTGGCGCCATGCGCGCACGCTGCGGCGGCGGCGGAACGAATCAGGACTCAAGGCACAACGGACAAAACCAAACCCCGGGTTTTGCACCAGCAATACACGCGATGGCCGGTCTTCTGGCTCGCCCTCATCCTTTCCTGCCCTGCCTTCCCATGCAATGGCACAGTGGCGTACGGACAAAATCGTCAGGCATACAGCAGCGGGGGCTGCGCCGGCATGTTAGAGAGCGTGTCTCTTGTCACCGGCTTCCCGTTTCACCCTCCAGCAGACATGCTGGAGGACACCATCGCGTAAGTGGCGCATTTTACATCAGTTGCGCCGCAGCGGCGCCCGGCCGGGGCCGGCAGGGCCATGCGCAAGGCGTTTTTAAACGCGGATATATAAAAACAATAGGAAATCAAGGGCAAATAGTGACTGTTCAGCCGCTATGCGGCAAGCGGGATAGGATTACCGTTGAAGGCCCGGAGCAGAACCTCAAGCATGCCATGGCCTTGCTTGCG
>NZ_JBJXIB010000221.1:0-4041 GCF_046115965.1 Janthinobacterium sp. CG_23.3
GGCGGGGCGGTTTTGGTGGCATGCACGCATGATGCGTTATCCACGATTCGTTTACAACAACTTTCTACGCTGTACGCTCAGGCTGAATAGTCACCGATATTCTTAAGTACGCCAATTATCACCAATTCTCACAAAATATCACACGGCGTTTAAATGTCGACAGAGATAAGCCCGTATCGCGCTTGTTTTTATCGACGAATATTATAAGAAGGGTCTGCATGATGTTTAAAAACCTATTAATCAAGTGGAAGCTCGCTACGCTGGTGGCCATTATGATGGTCGCGCTCATCGTGGTCGGCGCCTGCGGCTATACCGGTATCGCCGCGGTCGGCGACGCCGTCAACGAAATCGGTGTGGTGCGCCTGCCGTCGATCCAGGGCCTGCTGACGATGAGCGAGGGCCAGACCGCGGTCTCCGCGGCGACGCTGACGACGGCCATTTACGAAAACAACTACCAGTCGCAGGCCAAATTCTCCGCCGCCATCGAGCAGCGCCAGAAGGCCTGGGCGAATATCGAGCGCGGCTGGAAGCTCTACGAGCCACTGCCGCAAACGCCGGAGGAAACCGTGATGTGGAAGCAGTTCCTCGGCGAGTGGGCAGCCTGGAAGGGCGCCGACGAGAAACTGGCCGCCACCATGGCCGCGCTGGCGCAGAACCAGGACGAGCAAAAGCAGAAAGACTTGTTCGTCGAGTTCTACCGCCAGTTCGAGCAGGCCCGCCCGCTGTTCCTGATGGCCGAAGGGAGCCTGAATAAAATCAGCGAGTTAAACGAGGCGATCGCCCACACCAGCGTCAAGGACGGCGCCGCGGCGATCGTCAGCTCCGAGCGCTGGATGGTCGCCGCGGCGTTGGCCTCGGCCGCCATCGCCGCCGCCTGCGCGATGATGATCGCGCGCGCCATCACGACGCCGATCAACCAGGCGGTGAAGGTGGCGCAGACGGTGGCGGCGGGCGACCTGACCAGCCAGATCGAGGTCCACACGACCGAGGAAACCGGCCAGTTGCTGCAGGCGCTGAAGGACATGAACGACAGCCTGGTCAAGATCGTCGGCGAGGTGCGCGGCGGCACCGACACCATCGCCACCGCGTCGAGCCAGATCGCCAGCGGCAACCAGGACCTGTCCTCGCGCACCGAGGAGCAGGCCAGCTCGCTCGAGGAAACCGCCTCGTCGATGGAGGAATTGACCTCGACCGTGCGGCAAAACGCCGACAACGCCCAGCAGGCCAACCAGCTGGCGGCGTCCGCCTCGGGCATGGCGCAAAAGGGCGGCGCCGTCGTCGCCAAGGTGGTCGAGACGATGGAGTCGATCAACGAGTCGTCGAAGAAGATCGTCGACATCATCAGCGTCATCGACGGCATCGCCTTTCAAACCAATATCCTGGCGCTGAACGCGGCGGTCGAGGCGGCCCGGGCGGGCGAGCAGGGCCGCGGTTTCGCGGTGGTCGCCTCCGAGGTGCGCAACCTGGCGCAGCGTTCGGCCGCCGCCGCCAAGGAGGTCAAGGTGCTGATCGGCGATTCGGTCGCCAAGGTCGGCGTCGGCAGCAAACTGGTGAGCGAGGCCGGCAGCACCATGGGCGAGGTGGTCGCCAGCGTGCAGCGCGTCACCGATATCATGGTCGAGATCAGCCTGGCGACGCAGGAACAGAGTTCCGGTATCGACCAGATCAACATCGCCATCAGCCAGATGGACCAGGTGACGCAGCAGAATTCGGCACTGGTGGAGGAGGCCGCGGCGGCGGAGTCGCTGCAGGACCAGGCCGTCAAGCTGGCCCACGCGGTCAGCGTCTTCAAGCTCGACGCCGCGTATGCGGCGCCGGCGCAGCGCCGCATCAGCCTGGAGGTGGCGCCGCCGCCACCGCCGCCGCGCGGCAATCACGCCAAGCCGGCCTTGCGCATGGTCTCGCCGGCCAGGCAGAGCGCCGCCAAGGAAGAGGATTGGGAAGTGTTTTGATGTTGTAAAGGCGCCGCCGGCAGGGATAGAAACCCGCGGCGGCAATCCGGGGCCAGTCCCTTGGGGCCTGGCCCCGGGTTCACGCCGCCGGTTTTTTTTCACTCATAGGCGCCCAGCCTGAGCTGCTCGTCCGGTTTGAACTGGGCGTCGCGCAGCTGCCGCAGCGCCGTCGCGCGCGCGCCGGCGTCCAGCGCCGCGCCCGCCATCAACGCGCCGCGCTGCGCCAGATACGTGTCAATGCGGCTTTTCCAGGCCGCTTCGTCGCGGTCCAGGTCGGCCAGCCGCGCCGCCGCCTCCGGAGACAACTCGGTGGCGCGCATGCGGTAAATCTCGTTGTCGCCGGCGCCTTGCGCGCGCATTTTCTGCACCGCCTGCTCGACGTTGACGATGCGCGTCGGCGCCTCGCGCTCTTCGCGCAGCGCGCGCGGCATGCCTTGCTCCAGCGCCGCCAGCTTCTCGCGTTTCCGCTCGGCGCTCAAGCTCTTGTCCTGGCCGATCTCCAGGCGGGCCACGGCGTCGAGGTCGCGCGCGTCGCCGGCGCCGAACAGGCCGGCCGCCTCCGCCGCGCTGAAATAATTCAGCCGCAGTTGCTGCATCGCGTCCAGGCGCGCGCGCGCCGCCTGCGCCAGGTCGGCGCTTTTCGGCAGGCCCTGCTCGACGTCGACCAGCGCCCGTTTGTAGTTGAGGTAATTGGCCAGCAGCCGCTTGGCCGCCGCCGCCGGCAGCGGCTTCAGGCGCCGCTCCAGCTCGCGTTCGATCTCGGCGCGGATCGCCTCCAGGCTCTGTTCGCCCAGCCCGGCCAGATAATAGTCGAACAGGTGGCCCAGTTCGGCGTCCACCACCAGCCGGTCGGCGGCGTCGAGCTTGATGTCGCCGTCCGGCCTGGTGCCTTGCATCGACGGCACAAACGCAAAATGGTTCGGATCCGGGCGCGCCGCCGGCGCCGGCGGTGCCGCCTCCGGTTTCGCCAGGGTGAAGTAGAGGATGCCGACGGCGCCGGCGAGCGCCCCGAAGCGTACCAGCTTGACGTTTGTGTTCATCGTCGCGCCCTTACAGTCCGAGGCCTTGCAGGCGGTTCGCCTGTTGGCGGAACACCGTCACCGGGCTGGTCTCGAACAGGTTGACGATGCCGATCATTTGGTTGATCTCGTCGACGTGGCTCATGCCGTAGTCGTCGCGGATCACTTTGCCCAGATGGCTCGAGCAGGCGCTGACGAGGCCGTCGTTCTTGGCGCCGAAGAAGGCCAGCGAGGTCAGCGCCAGCACCGGGTCGGCCGGGTCGAAGACGTTGGTGTAGGGCTGGGTGCCGCTCCATGAAAAGTACTGCACGCCGCGGACTTGGTAGGCGCCTTCGCCGCAGGTGCTGGTCGGCACGCCGGCCGGATGGCGGCTGTTGAAGGCGGCTGTGCCGGCCGTGCTCAGCGAGGTGAACGAGGCCTGGGCGTTTTGCGGCAGGCCGGAGCCGCCCGACAGGAAGGTGATCAGGCCGGCGACGGCGTTGCCGATGGCGGCCGAGACGTTGGGCAGCGCACCGACCAGCACGTCGGCCACGGCCGAGCCCTTGTTGACGCCGCCCACGCTGCTGACCGAGGCCACCAGGTCGGGCCGCACCGAGGCGACGTAGCGCGCCGTCGGGCCGCCGTGGCTGTGGCCGATCAGGTTGACCTTGGTGGCGCCGGTGGCCGCGAGGATCTGCTTGACCTGGCTCAGCAACTGCTCGCCGCGCACTTCGGTGCTGTTGGCGGCCGACACCGTGGTGATGTGGACGCTGGCGCCGCCGCTGCGCAGCGCCGCCGGAATGCCGTAGAAGTATTCGACCGGACCCAGGTTGTCAAAGCCGAACAGGCCGTGCACCAGGACGATCGGGTGCTTGGTCTGGGTGTAGCCGAGCGCCCACGACGGCGAGGGCAGGACGGCCGAGGTGAGCAGGGCGACCGACAGGCATTTCCAAAAACGTTGTTTCATGTTGTCTCCATAAAGGTGCATGAATGCTGCTGAAAACCCGGGCTTGGGGGGGGGGGGGGGGGGGGGGGGGGGGGGGGGGGGGGGGGGGGGGGGGGGGGGCGGTGGGGGGGTGGAGGAGAAGGGG
>NZ_JBJXIB010000222.1:0-3996 GCF_046115965.1 Janthinobacterium sp. CG_23.3
CGATGATAGTGCTGCAACCAGTGTGAAAGTAGGTTATCGTCAGGCTTGTTATATTAAAAAAGCCCAGTAGAGATACTGGGCTTTTTTTCGTCCGCGTTTTTGTAGGCGTTAAACCAGCCGTGCGTCCGGCCTAGCCGACGTGCGGCAGGGCGTTGCTGACGATTGTGGAGGACCCGCTTGCAGGCGCGCCAGCAATGCCTGGTCGGCCAAGGCGCGGCCGGCGTCGGGCGCGCCGGGTTGCGGCGTCGGCGGCTAGGCGGCCGGCGCGGGCACGGCGGTGTTGCCGAAGCCTTGCAATTTGCGCTCGCGCACGGCCAGCGCGAACACGTGACGGTAAAATGTTTGGCTTGCCGATTTTTTGTTACCCATCGCGAAAGATATGGTGTATGATTCGCCCCGGTCAGATTGATTGCTTGCTGCCCCGTTGTGGAGCAAGCGATTTACAAGTTATGCCTGATGACCATAGCAAATTGGTACCACCCCTTCCCATCCCGAACAGGACCGTGAAACAATTTTGCGCCGATGATAGTGCTGCAACCAGTGTGAAAGTAGGTTATCGTCAGGCTTGTTATATTAAAAAAGCCCAGTAGAGATACTGGGCTTTTTTTCGTTTACGTTTTTGTTTGCTTTTAAGCCATAGGCGAACCCTGGAGTCTGCCTCCTCGCTTTTCCCTCGCGTTGGCCTGAAATCCGAATCTGCGTCACAATTGCTTGTCAACTTTGTCGTTTCACACAAAAAGGAGCCACATGAACGAACGGATTGCCAGGGACGTGGTGTTGGTGCGCGCCATCGAGACTGCGGACCAGAAGCGCGAGGTTCTCAGCGAGGATGACCGCATGTACGCCAGCCGCAGCGCGAAAGAGCTGGCGCAGTGGCAGGCTTCCGACAGCAAGTCGCAAGTGACCACGGATCATTTCCTGCAGCAGCGTTCGGAGCAAATCCTCAAGCGCATCGCCGAGCGCACGCCGGCGTTTGCCGCCTTTACCAAGCGCCGCAGCGGCCTGAAGGGCTTGGCCGTGGTCCTGCCCGTCGTGGCGCTGCTGCTGGGTGCCGGCCTTGACCGTATCACCGACCCGCACCGCGTCGACTTGCTATCGGCGCCGCTGCTGTTGATCATCGCGTGGAATCTGTTGGTCTACCTTGGATTGCTGGTCTGGGCTTGCCTTCCGGCGGCCAAGCCGGGCGGCGCCAAGTCTGCCTTGCTGCACAAGCTGAGTATCGGCAAGACGGCTTTGCCGCGCAAGCTGCCGCACGCCTTGTCGGCCGGCCTGTTGAGCTTCATGGCCGAGTGGACCCAGTTGAGCACCAAGCTGACGACGGCCCGGCTAAGTCGCACCGTTCACCTAAGCGCCGCCATGTTTGCCGTCGGCGCGGTGCTGTCGCTGTACGCGCGCGGCTTTCTGTCGCAGTACTCGGCCGGATGGGAAAGCACCTTTCTCGACGCCACCCAGGTGCATACGATTTTGTCGGCCTTGTTCACGCCGGCGGTATCGCTGTTCCACCTGCAAGATTTCTCGCTGGCCGAAGTCGAGGCGCTACGCTTCGGCCACGCCCCCTCGGCTGAGGGCGGGGCGCGCTGGGTGCACCTGTATGCCGCCACTATCTTCTTATTGGTAGTGCTGCCGCGGCTGGCACTGGCAATCTTTTCCAATTGGCGCGCGAAAAGACTGGAAAAGCATTTCCGGCTTGATTTGGAGCAGCCGTACTTCCGCAAGCTTGGCGAAGCGCTCGGTACGGGCGCCGGCGTGGCGCCGGGCGCCCTGGCCGGCGGCGGCGTTCTGCGCGTGCTGCCATATAGCTTTACTTTGGACGAGGCGCGCGACAAGGGCTTGGCCACGATCGCGACGATGTTGCTCGGCGAACAGGCCCGGTTGATGCTGCGCCCGTCGAGCGCCTATGGCGAGGAGGCCGCCGAGGCGCTGCGCGAGACCCGTCTGGACGACGTCGGCGTGACGTTGACGGCGGTGCTGTTCAGCTTGGCCGCGACGCCGGAAAAGGAAAACCACGGCGCCTTCCTGGAGTACCTGGTGCGGCACTCGGCGCGCGGCGTCGGCGTGCTGATCGACGAGTCCGGCTTTGCCGAGCGCATTGGCGCGCAGGCGGGCGGCCAGGCCCGCATCGCCGAGCGCATCGCGCTGTGGCAACAGTTCTGTAGCTTCCATCACACCACCGCCAGCATTGTCAGCCTAATCGATCCATCCACCCGCCCGCTCGACGCCGGCGCCGGGCTCACCTTATCGGCCGCACCATGAGCGACACGTCCGTCCAGATCCAGTTTGCGCTGATTTCGCATACCAACAACGGCAAGACCACGCTGGCGCGCACGCTGGTCGGCGTCGACGTCGGCGAGGTGCGCGACGCCGCCCATGTGACGGTGTTCGCCGAGTCGCACACTTTGCTGACGAGCGCGCTTGGCGACACGCTGCAACTGTGGGACACGCCCGGCTTCGGCGACTCGGTGCGGCTGCTGAAGCGGCTCGGTATGTCCGGCAATCCCATCGGCTGGTTCCTGCGCGAAGTGCTGGACCGTTACCGCGACCGGCCGTTCTGGCTCAGCCAGCAGGCGCTGCGCACGGCGCGCGACGCGGCCGATGTCGTGTTGTATCTGGTCAATTCGTCCGAGCATCCCAGGGACGCCGGCTATCTGCCGTCCGAGATGAAAATCCTGGAATGGCTGGACAAACCGGTGGTGGTCCTGCTCAACCAGATGGGACCGCCGCGTCCGCCGCAGGAGGAGCAGGCCGAGCAGGCGCGCTGGAAAGAGCATCTGCGGCAATATCCGATCGTCCGCGACGTGCTAGCGCTGGACGCCTTCGCCCGTTGCTGGGTGCATGAACGGGTCTTCTATGACGCCGTCGGCAAGCTGGTCGCCGCGGCCAAGCAGGCCGGCTACGCGCGCTTGTTCGCCACGTGGGAGGCGAGCAACGCCACGCGCTTCCACGAAGCGATGCGCCTGACCGCGCAGCAGTTGCTGACGGCGCTGCAAGACAGCGAGCCGGTCGACGCCGAGGGCAAGACCTTGCTCAAGTCGGCCTTGAAGGCGGTCGGGCTGGGCAAGGGCGGAGAGCAGCAGCGTCAGGACAAGGCGATGGCCACGTTGGTCGCGCGGCTCAATCTGGGCATCGGCCAAACCACCGGCCGCCTGTTGGCGCTGCATAAGCTCGACCCCAGCGAGGCGGTCAAGATCAATGCGCGGGTACGCGAAAATTTCACCGTGCGCGCGCCCATCGACAAGGCCCAGGCCGGGTTGCTGGGGGCGTTGGTGTCGGGCGCGGCCACCGGCTTGTCGGCCGACCTGATGGCGGGCGGGCTGACGCTGGGCGCCGGCGCCTTGCTCGGCGGCGTGGTGGGCGCCTTGACGTTTGCCGGCGCCGCATGGGGTTTCAACTCCAGCACCGACCGCAACCAGTCGACCGTGCAATTTTCCGACGACTTCATGCGCACCCTGGTGCTCGCCAGCGTGCTGCGTTACTTGGCGGTCGCGCACTTTGGCCGCGGCCGGGGTAATTTCGTCGAAGGCGAGGCGCCGCCGTTCTGGCAAGCGGAAGTGGAGCGCTCGGTCGCCGCCTGCGAAGGCGAGTTGGGCGGCATATGGCAGGCAATGCGGGTGGAGACGGACCGTGCCAGGGCCGGTGCCGCTCTTCAGGTCGTGATCGCCAAGATTGCCTCGCGCACGCTGAGTGAGCTGTATCCCGGCACGGCAATTGAATTTTCCTCAGAAAAACCTTGCTAGTAAGACTGGCGCTTTGCTATAGTTCGCCTCCCCAATGACAGGCACTCGATGCCGGGCAAAAAGGGCCGGTCGGAAACGACGGGGTAGCGAAAATAAAAGTTGACGAAACAAGCGAAACGCTTCATACTCTTTCTTCTTCGCGGCCGACAAACAAAACGCTTTGTCAGCAAGCCGCAGGCAGTACCGAACAAGTTCTTTAACAATTAACAGTCGATAAATGTGGGCATTTGATGAAGGTGCCGGCGGACTTCGGTCCGCCGCA
>NZ_JBJXIB010000223.1:0-3947 GCF_046115965.1 Janthinobacterium sp. CG_23.3
GGTTGCATGATTTTCTCCTAAATTGATTCTTCGAACCTTCACTTTAGGATTAATTTGCGTCTTTTGCCGACCCGCCTTCATTCATAGTATCTACGCAAATCGCGCTAACCGAGCGGGTCGGCGGCCGTCTCCAGCTCGGTCAGCAGGCGCGACAGGCGATCGTCCAGCAGCGCCATGTCGGCCGGCTTGATCGACGCCAGAATCCGGTGCTCGTTGGCCACGTGCGCCGTCACCGCGCGCTCGATCAACGCCAGCCCGGCCGGCGTCAGTTGCACCAGCACGCTGCGGGCGTCCTCGCAATTGGCCAGGCGCTCGACCAGGCCGCGGCTTTCCAGCCCCTTCAGCCGGTGCGTCATCGTCCCCGAGGTGATCATCAAGGTCGAGAACAGCGCCGTCGGCGCCAGCCGGTAGGGCGCGCCGGAACGCCGCAAGGTCGCCAGCACGTCGAATTCCCAATTGTTCAGGTCGAACAAGGCGAAGGTCTGGCCCAGCCGGCGCTCCAGCAGCACCGCGCAGCGCTTGATGCGCCCCACCAGCCCCATCGGCATGACGTCCAGGTCCGGGCGCTCGCGGTGCCACTGCGCCAAAATCGCATCCACCGCATCCAACTGCCGCTGTGTCGTCATGTGTCCACCTTTTTATCTTGAAGTGAAGATTATATGCTAGACTTTATTTATCTTGAATTGAAGGTAAATTATGCGCGCCACACCCTCCCCCAAAGTCGTCGTCGACACCCTGCTGACGGCGCTGGCGCCGGCCATCTGGGGCAGCACCTATATCGTCACCACCGAATTGCTGCCGCCGGACCGGCCGTTCACCGCCGCCCTGCTGCGCTGCCTGCCCGCCGGCGTCTTGCTGACGCTGCTGGTGCGGCGCCTGCCCGAGCGGCGCCTGTGGGGCCGCCTGGCCGCGCTGTCGGCGCTCAACATCGGCTTCTTCCAGGCGCTGCTGTTCGTCGCCGCGTACCGGCTGCCGGGCGGGCTGGCCGCCGTCATGGGCGCCATCCAGCCGCTGCTGGTGATGGGTTTGGCGTGGGCGCTGGACCGGCGCCGGCCGGCCGCGCTGGCCATAGTCGCCGGCGTGCTGGGCGTGGGCGGCATGGCCGCGCTGCTGCTGTCCCCCGGCGCCGCGTGGGACCCGCTGGGCATCGCCGCGGCGCTGGCCGGCGCCGCCTGCATGGCGGCCGGCACCTTCCTGGCGCGGCGCTGGCAGTCCGACGTGCCGGTGCTCGCCTTCACCGGCTGGCAACTGCTGGCGGGCGGCTTGATGCTGGCGCCCGTCGCCTTGGCGGTCGACCCGCCGCTGCCGGCGCTGACGCCGGCCAACCTGCTCGGCTACGCCTACCTCGGCATCGTCGGCACGCTGTTGACGTATGTGTTGTGGTTCCGCGGCATCGCCCGCCTGTCGCCGGTGGCGGTGTCGTCGCTTGGGCTACTCAGCCCGCTGATGGCGGTGTTGCTCGGCTGGGCGCTGCTGGGCCAGGCCATGACGGGCTGGTCGCTGGCGGGCCTGCTCACCGTGCTTGGCAGCATTCTCGCGGTGCAGTGGGCGGCGCGCCCGGCCGCAACGACCGGCGGCGCCGCAAACCCAGCAAAGGCCATCAGCCATACTTCGACCCCGAGGGTTTGACCCCGGGTCTGCGCCCTTGGTTTATATTATCGTTATTAACATTTTTATATTCAAGCAATCACTTAACTAGGAGTACGCCATGCATAGCACCATCCAGTCCCTGATCGAATCGCGCATTTCGGCCAACCACTTCGACAGCAGCCGCCAGTTGGCCGAAACCGAGATCGCCGAGCTGGTCCGCCTGGCGACGCTGGCGCCGACGGCCTACAATTTCCAGAACTGGAAGTTCATCGCGGTGCGCTCGCCCGAGGCGAAGGCGCGCCTGAAAGCGGTGGCGTACAAGCAGCAGAAGGTGCTCGACGCGGCCGTCACCTTCATCATCTGCGGCACGCTGGCGGCGCACGAGGGGCTGGCCCAGGCGCTGCGGCCGGCGGTCGAGGCCGGCATCATGCCGCAGGCGATGTCCGATTCGTGGGTGGCGCTGGCCAAGGGTTCGCATCCCAGCCAGCCGCAATTGCAACGCGACGAGGCGGTGCGCTCGGCCTCGCTGGCGGCGATGACGTTGATGCTGGCGGCCGAGGGCATGGGCCTGGTGAGCAGCGCGATGAGCGGTTTCGATCCGGCCGGCGTGGAACGCGAGTTCAACCTGGCCGCCGGCGACGTGCCGGTGATGCTGGTGACGGTCGGCTACGCGGCGCCGGGCAACTGGCCGCAAAAGCCGCGCAAGGCGCTCGCCGACGTGCTCGAATACGCTTGAAGCGCCGGGCCAACGATAAAACGGCCCCGGCCGGCAGCGCCGCCGGGGGACCGTTGCTTGCGAACTGCACCGGCCGGGCAGTCGTCCCACGCCTGCGCGGCCGCTCCCCGACAGCGGGGGGGGGGGGGGGGGGTGGCCGCGCCACGGTTAGTTCTTGTCGTAGTTGACCGAACGGGGGCCGTACAACAGACCGTTGTTCAAGCCGCCAGACAACAAGCGCGCGCTGGCCACCCCGGCGATCGGGTGGGCCGCATCCGTCGCCGTGTTGATGATCTGCTTGACGGCCGCCGTGATCAGGATGCCGATCAGCCCGCCGCCGCTGTTGTTGCCGCCCTCGTTGTCGGACGCCGTCGCCACGCCAGTCCACAGCACGGCGCCGGTTTTCAGGTCCACCAGCCGGGCGTTGGCCGTGACCGCCGCGACGCTGGTGATCACCGCGTAGCTGGTGCCGTAGTTGCTGATCGTCACGTACAGGGCCGCGTCGGCGCCGAAGATCTCCTGGATTTTCTTGGGTTCGACAGCGTGGATATCCGCGCTGCTGCTCAGGCCGTTCTGCTTGAAGGTTTCATCCACCAGCGCCACCGGCAACACGTAATAACCGGCTTCGGCCAGCGGATAGCTGACCTGCGACAGCACGCTGTAGGTCGCCTTGATATCGGGCGAGTTATTCAACGGCGGCAGCACCACGATCGAGCGCGGTTTGCTCGCTTTGAACGCGGTATAGTCGTACGGCGCCGGTTTGGTGGCGCAACCAACCACCAGCAGGGCGGGCAACACGCCAGCCGCCAATTTCAAGCATCTTTTCAACATCCTATTTCTCGCTTTTCTTGTTTTTCTTGAGTAAAAAATCCATGTAGGCGGCCGACTCCGGGAACAGCTTTTTCTCTGCCTCGAATTGCGGCGCGACCAGCGCGTCCTTACCCGTCATCGCGTACAGCATGCCCAGATGGGCGTGGTAGCCGGGCGGCGCCATGTTTCCATTCGAATCGATCAGCAGCAGGTTTTTTTCCAACACCGCGATCTGCTGGTCCGGGCTTTCACCTTTGAAATGCTGATACACCTGGGGCTGATAGCCATCCCATTGATACAAGGTCTTCGGCGCAGTATGGCACCCCGTCAATACCGCGCCCATGGCGACGACCAGCGCGATGGCGGCCGGTTTTGTTATTAATGTATGCATATTTATCATCATGGTGGTTTATTTCGACGCCCAGGCGCCCGCTTGCATACCCTCGACCAGGCGGGTGACGGCTTCGCGCACGGCCAAATCCAATACCTTGCCGTTCAGGGTGGCGTCGTAGCTGGCGGTGCCGCCAAAACCGATAATTTCGCGGTTCGACAGGCTGTACTCGCCGGCGCCCTGGCTGGAATACACCACTTCGGAGGTGTTGATGTTGACGATATTCAGCGTCACTTTGGCATAGGCGACCTGGGTTTTGCCGCGCCCGAGAATGCCGAACAGCTGGTGGTCGCCGACTTCTTTGCGGCCGAATTCGGTGACGTCGCCGGTCACGACGAAATCGGCGCCGTGACTATTCAGCCTGAGCGTACAGCGTAGAAAGTTGTTGTAAACGAATCGTGGATAACGCATCATGCGTGCATGCCACCAAAACCGCCCCGC
>NZ_JBJXIB010000224.1:0-3938 GCF_046115965.1 Janthinobacterium sp. CG_23.3
AGTACCAGCATGTGGGCGCTGGTGCGCACCAGCGCTGGCGCGCAGCCGGGCGAGCGCGTGCGCAGGCTCGATATCGACCTGTGCGACCCGGACGGTAAGCTGTGCGTGCGCCTGGTCGGCTTCGCTTCGCGCGCGCTTTCCGCCGACTTCGGCGCGGCCCATGCCGCGGACCATACCGTGCTGCTGGAACCGGAATGGCAGCCCAGCGAAGTGGCGCCGGACGCCGAGCAACCCGTGTATGTCCAGCACGTGGTGATGATCTGCGATATGGCCGGTATCGCCGGCCAGGAGGTGGTCGGACCGACCGGTGCGCGCTGTATCCAAATCGCTTCGCATCACAACGGTATGGTGGACGACTTCCAGCGCTATGCCGTGGCCGCCTTCGAGGAAATCAAGTGGATATTGCAGTCCCGGCCGGTCGGCAAGGTGCTGTTCCAGATCGTCGTGCCCGCGCTGAGCGGGCACCAGCTGATGGCGGGGCTGAGCGGCCTGCTGAAAACGGCGCACCTGGAAAACCCCCACCTGATAGGCCAGTTGATCGCGCTGGACAATGCGCAGCAGGGCGATGGCCTGCGCGAGAAGCTGCTGGCAAACCGCCGCATGCCGCAAGACCGGCATATCCGCTACGAGGATGACGGCCGCTGGGTAGCCGGCTGGAAGGAGGTGACGGCCGGCGCGCGCGCCATGCACAAGCCGTGGAAGGCCGGCGGCGTCTACCTGATCACCGGCGGCGCGGGCGGGCTGGGGCTGATCTTCGCGCGGGAGATCGCGCAACAGGCGGCGGCGTCCACGCTGGTGCTGACGGGACGCTCGGCGCCCGGCGAAGCCAGCCAGCGCCAGGTGCGGGCGCTCGAGGCGCTGGGCGCGCGCGCGCAATACGTTCAAACCGACGTCGCCGACAAGACGGCGGTGTCGGCACTGGTCGATGGTATCGTGCGCGACTACGGCACGCTCGACGGCATCATCCATAGCGCCGGGATCATGCGCGACAATTTCATCCTGAAGAAAACGACGCGCGAGTTGCAGGCGGTGCTGGCGCCGAAAACCCTGGGGCTGCTGCATCTGGATGAGGCCAGCAAGAAGCTGAAACTCGATTTCCTGATCTGCTTTTCCTCGCTGGCCGGCGCCTATGGCAACGCGGGTCAAGCCGATTACGCCACCGCCAACGCCTTTATGGACGCCTATGCCGTCTACCGCAACAGCCTGGTCGCCTTGGAGCAGCGCCACGGACGGACGGTTTCGATCAACTGGCCGCTGTGGCAGGACGGCGGCATGCGCATGGACCAGCAGGCCGAGCAACTGCTGGCGCAGGGCTCGGGCATGCTGGCCATGGCCAGCGCCGACGGCGTGGCCGCGTTATACCGCGTGCTGGCCACCGGTCAGGACCATATGGTGGTGATGCAGGGCCACGCCGCACAGATGCGCCACAGCTGGCAGGCGCCCGCCGCCCCCGTCGCCGCGGCGCTTGCCGCCGCGGCCGTGGTGGCGGCGCCGATGGCGTCGGCCGATCTGCTGGCCGGCCGGGCGGCGCAGTATTTTACGAAACTGCTCTCGGGCGTCATCAAACTGTCGGCCGAGCGCATCGATGTCGCCGCGCCACTGGACAAGTACGGTATCGATTCGATCATGGCGATGGGTCTGGTGAGCCAGCTTGAAAAGGTCTTCGGCCCCCTGTCGAAGACGCTGGTATTCGAACACCACACGACCCAAAACCTGATCGATTACTTCATCCAGGCCTATCCGCAGCGGCTGCAGGAGGTGTTGGGTTTGAATGCGCCGGCGCCGGTGCCGCCGTCCGCCGCGCCGCCGGCCGCGACCGCGGCCGCGACCGCGACCGCGACCGCTACCGCGCCGGAGCCTGCGGCCACGCCGCGGCGTGGCCGCTATGCGGGCGCCGCCCCGGCGGCACGCCGGGATAGCGTGCAGGAGGCGGGCAAGGACGTCGGCAAGGATATCGCCATCGTCGGTTTGGCCGGACGCTACCCGCAGGCCGACAATGTACAGGCGTTCTGGGACAACCTCAAAAACGGTAAGGACAGCATCACCGAAATTCCCCCGGAGCGCTGGGACCACGGCCTGTACTTCGATCCAGACCGCGACAAGCCCGGCATGACTTACAGCAAATGGGGCGGCTTCATCGACGGCGTCGACGAATTCGACCCGATGTTTTTCAATATGCCGCCGCTCCATGCGGAATTCACCGATCCGCAGGAGCGCCTGTTCCTGCAGTGCGCCTATGCGACGCTGGAAGACGCCGGCTACACCCGCGAGACGCTGGCCAGGCAGGCGCAAGGCAACGTGGGCGTTTTCGTCGGCGTGATGTACGAGGAATACCAGTTGTTCGGCGCGGAGGCGCATGCGCGCGGCCGCCACGTCGCGGTGTCGTCGAATCCGTCGTCGGTGGCCAACCGGGTCTCGTACTTCTGTAACTTCAACGGTCCCAGCATGGCGATCAACACCATGTGCTCGTCGTCGCTGACGGCGATCCACCTGGCGTGCCAGAGCTTGCAGGAGGGCGATTGCGAGCTGGCCCTGGCCGGCGGCGTGAACGTGTCGGTGCATCCGAATAAATACCTGATGCTGGGCCAGGGCAAATTCGTCTCCAGCAGCGGCCAGTGCGAAAGCTTCGGCCAGGGCGGCGACGGCTACGTGCCGGCCGAAGGCGTCGGCGCGGTGCTGCTCAAGCCCCTCGCGAAGGCGATCGCCGACGGCGACCACATTTATGGCGTCATCAAGGGATCGGCGCTCAACCACGGCGGCAAGACCAACGGCTACACGGTGCCCAATCCGGGCGCGCAGAGCAAAGTGGTGGCGCGGGCCTTGCGTCGCGCCGGCGTCGACGCGCGCGACATCAGCTACCTCGAGGCGCACGGCACCGGCACCTCGCTGGGCGATCCGATCGAGATCGCCGGCTTGAGCCGCGCCTTCCGCGAGCAGACGCAGGACCGGCAATTTTGCGCCATCGGTTCGGTCAAGTCGAATATCGGCCATTGCGAGAGCGCCGCCGGCATCGCGGCGCTGACCAAGGTGTTGATGCAAATGCGGCACGGCCAGTTGGCGCCGTCGCTGCACTCGGCCGTGCTCAATCCGCATATCGACTTCGCCGCCAGCCCGTTCGTGGTACAGCAGGAACTAGCCGAGTGGAAGCGGCCCGTCAGCATGCGCGACGGCGTGCGGCGCGAAGGCGCGCGCATCGCGGGGATCTCCTCGTTCGGCGCGGGCGGCTCGAACGCCCACCTGGTGATCCAGGAGCATGTCGCGACCGCGGCCAGTGGCGCCGCGCGCGGTGGGCCGGCCTTGGTGGTGCTGTCGGCGCGCACCGTCCAGGCTTTGCAGGCGCAGGCCCGGCAACTTGCCGATGTGCTGGACCGGCACGGCTGGACCGACGCCGACCTGGCCGATATCGCCTACACCCTGCAGACCGGGCGCGAGGCGATGGAAGAGCGGCTGGCCATGCAGGCCGATTCGCTGCAGTCCTTGCGCAACCAGCTCGGCGATTGGCTCGGCGGCGTGGACGGCAGCGAGGAAGTGTACCGCGGCCAGGTACGGGGCGAGAAGAGCGTCGTCGGCCTGTTTGCGGCGGATGAAGACATGGGAGGCATCGTCGACGCCTGGATCGCCAAAGGCAAGTACGGCAAGTTACTCAGCCTGTGGGTGCGCGGTTTCGGCTTCGACTGGCACAAACTGTATGGCGCGGCCGCGCCGCGCCGCATCAGCCTGCCGACCTATCCATTCGCGAAAGAGCGCTACTGGGTGCCGGCGGCGCCGGCCGCCGGCGTGGCTGCGCTTGCCGGCGTGGCCGCGGCGCCCGTGGCCGCCACGGCGCGCCAGGCGCTGCTGCTGAGCAAGGCATGGGAAGCGGCCGACGCGCCGCTGCGGCCGCGCGCCGGGCGACGCCTGGCGATACTGGCCGGGGCGGAGACGGCCGCGTTGGCGGC
>NZ_JBJXIB010000225.1:0-3930 GCF_046115965.1 Janthinobacterium sp. CG_23.3
CCAAGGTGCTGATGCTGTCGCCAATTCGTCCACGCAAAAGACGAGAGTAAACCTGAATAATGGCAAGTTTACAAGGGGCGCGTTAAGTCATTGAATGTAAACGCGTTTTCAAACCGGCTGGATGTTGGTCCGGACTTGTGTACAACGAGGTGGGACTAATGGCATCTTTTGGCAATATGCAGACATTATAAATAGCAAGGTAATCGCAAGTGATCTCAACATAGAAGCAAAAAAAGAAGAAATGTAGTATCCGATCCGCTGCATGTCGGGATAGTGCGGCGTCAAGGCTGCCACTGAACAGCGCAGCATATTCATTACGTTCTTGCATTGTCCTGGGAGGCATAATCATCCTTTTATACATCGGGTAGTCCGGAATTCATGGTAGGAGTTGGCTCCCACGTAACACAAGTAACAAGGCAATATCGTGGAGGGCACAGCCGACTTATTGGTCCGCTCGTGCGTGAAAGGATGAGAACTTGCATTTTCATCAATCTTACCGCCGACATAATTACCCTCCAGTCCAACGGCCTTCGCACAGCGGACCAGGGTGCGCTTTCGCTTTGGGTGGTGGCTGGTTGGCCCTGCCGTGAACACGAGCAGTGACACGAACGCAACGCGCCAGAGGAACCGCGAATTCGACGTAGACGAGGGCCGGTTCCAATAAGTCATGGACTGGAGATGTACCGGGCAGAACATGAAAAATCCGTTCTATCGGCTTCATAACTCACGATAATCAACATTATCAGATGTTATAAAGCTTGAAGAAGGCAACTTTTTTAACGTAATTTTATGTATAATTACGTATCACGTAATACGTTACGTTATTTCATGGATGGGCTTATGGCACGCATCGGTATCCTGTATTCCCACGTTATGAAAGCCGCCGAAAAAGTGGCCGCCGAGGGCAAAAACCCCACCGTCGACAGCGTCCGCGAGGCCTTGGGCGGCACTGGTAGTAAAAGCACCATTGCGCCCCTGCTCAAGCGCTGGAAGGTCGAGCATCAGGAATCCGTGGTGGCGGCTGAAACCGGCGTGCCCGCCGAATTGCTGCTGGCCGTCAAAGGGCTGTATCAGAAGCTGCAGGCGGACGTCGGCCTGCAGTTGGCGCAGGCAAGCGAAGCCCAGCGTATCGCGTTACAGGGCGCCGCCGAGCGCCTGGAGCAAAGCCAGGCGGACAACCGCAACCTGTCGCAGACCAAGCTGGCGCTGGCCGCCGATCTGGCCCAGACCAAGGACGAGCTGTCGCAGCTGCGCGCTGAGCACCACAGCGGCGCCATTACGCTGGCCGGGCTGGAAAGCGACAACGCCGGCCTGCGCGCGCGCCTGGCCGACCGCGCCGCCGAGGTGGCCGCGCTGAACCAGCAACTGGCGCAGGCCCGCACGCAGTTCGAGCACTACCAGCACGCGACGGCGGCACAGCGCACCGAGGAACGCCAGGCGGCGGACCAGCGCGTAGCGCGCTTGGAGCAGGATCTGGCTGGCGCCCGCCAGCACGGGCAGATCCAGCAAGCGGCCCTGACCCAGCGGGAGACGCAACTGGCGCAATCGCAGCTTGAGCAGGACCGCTGGCGCGAGGCCGCCGACGCCCTCCAGGGTGACCTCGCCGCGATGCGGCCGGAGCGCGACCAACTGGCCTATCAATTCAAAGAGGCGTCGGCGGCCGGCGCCGCCCTCGCCGGAAAACTCGCCACCACGCAGACGGCGCTGACCGAAGCGCGCATCGCCCTGGCGGGCCGCCAGCACCAGGCGGAACTACTCGGCGAACGCCTGCGCCAGGCGGAGAACAAGGAAAACAGCCAAGAGGCAGCGCGTTTAACGCTGATCGAGGAAAAAGCTGCGCTGCAAGCGCAGTTGGCGAGCCGGAAGCGCTAAAAAATCAACCAAAGGCAAAGAGCCGGGGGAAGGCCGTAAGGTTGGCCCCCGGGGTTACGCCGTTGGTTTTAACTATTCCTACGCCGGAGCCACCTAACTGACCGGCATGCCGAACGTGTAGGGAAGAGCAGGGAAAAAGAAAAAAATAGCACGCTAAGGTTTTTCATGCGTTCGTAGCGGCCGAAATTGCCCCTCGTCGATCATCCGGTTCTGATGCCGAACGTAATCGCCGGTCAGGTTGATGTGCTCCCATCCGAGCGGCGCAAGGAACTGAAGCAGGGATTCGTCTTTCAGCTTGCCGGTATCCCGCGTTCCGCTGCCGCAGCGTCTCCAAGGCTTTGGCCGCGAGCACCAGCCCTTTATCAGTCTGCATGGCGAGGTCAGCAAGGCTGTACGACAGCTTGCGAAAATCCGGCAAGCTAAACGCGGACAAGCTGAGGTAGGCGCGCAATTCCTGGAAATGTTCGCGTCTGGTCTGATCACGCAGCAGGCACAACTGGACGGCAAAGCCGAGCCGATTGGCGTCGCCTCGGCGCTGCCGAATCAAGGACAAATCGGACTCGGTAAAGCTGTAATGCTGGATCAGGTCGTCTTGGCTTTGCGGGAGCGCCAGTAGGCTGTCCCGCTCAGTTGCGGAAAGTATTGAGCGGCGTGGCATGCGTTACGTTGACCCGATTTCGCCGATTCGTGCGATGGTTTCGATCAACGTGGTTCGCTTGACGCCGAATGTTCGGCAGACGGCGGCCTTGGACATCCCACCGTTCAGAGCAGTAACAATGGAGTCCAGCTTCTCACCGGTAATCGCTGGCGGACGACCACCGACACGGCCGCGTCGGCGCGCGGCTGCGAGTCCGGCGGTCACGCGCTCCTTGGTCAAGGCGCGTTCGTACTGGGCGAGCGCGCCGAACACATGAAACAGTAATTCGCCTGATGCTGTCGTGGTATCCATGCCTTCGGTAAGAGAACGAAAAGCAACCTGTCTATCCTTTAGCGTGTTCACGATAGTGAGCAAGTGCTGCAGCGAGCGTCCGAGTCGGTCCAGCTTCCAGACAACGAGCACATCGCCAGACCGCACGAATTCAAGCGCCTGGACCAAGCCGGGCCGATCATCCTTGGCACCGGAAGCTCGATCTTCAAACAGGTGTCGAGCGTCGACGCCCGCCGCCAACAGGGCGTCGCGCTGCAGATCAGTGTTTTGGCGGTCTGGCTCGGACGAAACTCGCATGTACCCGACAAGCATGTGCGGAAAACCTGTGATGTGTGGTTGGCGTATGCTACATCATGACGACATAGTTTTCCGCACATTTTTCAGCTATTCACCACCCTTCACATGTGAGCTTCCGGTGTCGCCTGCTGGCCCGTCGGAAAACACTTGTTTTCCGACGGGCGGCGTTCGGCCATACGCTAATCAGCAACTAATGTCGAGCGAGGCAACTGCCATGAAACGGCGATCTGAGCGTCAAGCCTGCCGGGTTGGCTAACTACATTTCGTTTCCGATAGATTTTTGCGCGGAATTGGAATGTCTTACAAATTCGGCGGTGATACCATTTCAGCCAAGGATGGAGCTGCCGGCTCTCCAAAATACATCTGTTAAGGCTCTCGAAATGACAATGGGAAATAGAAAATATGGAAACCGAACTCAAACTAAAAATTGACGCTATTGATCGCTCGCGCATCTATGAACATCCACTCCTTGTCGATAACGCTCGCGCCGTCCCGTCCGAACATCAACTTGTAGACACGTACTACGATACTAAAAAATTGGATTTATGGAGGCACGGGGTTACGTTGCGCGTGAGGGAGGATGGACTGTCAGAAGAAGGCTCAATACGGACTCAGACGGTGAAGACCGCTTCTGTCAGCTCTGCATCTCTGCATCAGCGCGGTGAATGGGAATCCGCTCTCTCAAGCGCCGTTCCCCAGCCATCAGAAATTGCTCGGCAGATCAAGGTAGAGCGCATCCGGAGCGTGTCAATGACTTTGAAACACCTGGTTGAATCGGCGAGAGTCTAAATCTCGTATTTCAGGCAGCTTTTTTCTCCATTGGTGGCGGGTTG
>NZ_JBJXIB010000226.1:0-3569 GCF_046115965.1 Janthinobacterium sp. CG_23.3
ATCCGTACTGTGGTGTGGTGTGGGGCTTGGTTGCGGGTGGGTTTGTGGGGGGCGGGGGGCTGGGGGGGGGTGTTTTTCCTTTTTTTTTCTGGTCTCCCCCCCCCCCCCCCCCCCCCCCCCCCCCCCGACACGGCGCGGCGCCTTACAACACCCCATCGCGGCGCAACTCGGCCACGGCGGCCTCGTCATAGCCCAAACCGCGCAGCACCTCGTCGTTGTGCTGGCCCAGCTCCGGTCCCAGCCATTTGGTGCGGCCCGGCGTCTCCGACAGTTTCGGCGTGATCGCCGGCAGCTTGACCGGCGTGCCGTCGGCGAAGTGGTGCTGCTCGAACATCTCGCGCGCCAGGAACTGCGGGTCGCTCATCATGTCGCGCACCGAGTAGATTTTCCCGGCCGGCACGTCGGCCGCCTTCAGCACCGCCAGCGCGCTGTCGATGTCGCGCCCGGCGCACCAGGCGCCGATGGCCTCGTCGATCTCGGCGGTGCGCGCGACCCGGCCGTCGTTGCGCGCCAGTTGCGCGTCGCCGGCCAGGTCGATGCGGCCGATGGCCAGCATCAGGCGCTTGAAGATGGCGTCGCCGTTGCCGGCGATGACGATGTTCTCGCCGTCGCCGGTGGTGTAGGTGTTCGACGGCACGATGCCCGGCAGCGCGCCGCCGGTGCGCTCGCGCACCACGCCGGCGTGGTCGAATTCCGGCACCAGCGACTCCATCATGTTGAAGACCGCCTCGTACAGCGCGACGTCGACCATCTGCCCCTGCCCGCCCGGGTTGCCGGCGGCCATGCGCCCGCCGGTGGCGTCGCGGTGGCGCAGCGCCATCATCGCGCCGATGACGCCGTGCAACGCCGCCACCGAGTCGCCGATCGAGACGCCGACGCGCACCGGCGGCCGGTCCGCATGGCCCGACACGTAGCGCAGCCCGCCCATCGATTCGCCGATGGCGCCAAAGCCCGGCAAGTCCTTCATCGGCCCGGTCTGGCCGAAACCGGACAGGCGCACCATGATCAACGAGGGATTTTCCAGCTTCAACTGCTGGTAGCCGAGTTCCCACTTCTCCAGCACGCCGGGCCGGTAGTTTTCAATGATGATGTCGGCGTCCAGCGCCAGGCGCCGGGCGATGGCGCGGCCGCGGGCGTCCTTCAAATTCAAGGTCAGGCTTTTCTTGTTGCGCGCCTGCACCGACCACCACAGCGAGGTGCCGTCCTTGAGCACGCGCCAATGGCGGATCGGGTCGCCGCCCTCGGGCGCCTCGATCTTGATCACCTCGGCGCCGAACTCGGCCAGCATGCGGGCGCAGAACGGCCCGGCGATCAGGGTGCCCAGCTCCAAGACCTTGATGCCCGCCAGCGGGCCGGCCGAATTCTTTTTTTCCATGGATGTTTTAAGTGCTTCTGCGGTCGAGCATCGCGCGCGCGATGGTGCCCGCGTCGACGTATTCCAGTTCCCCGCCGACCGGCACGCCACGCGCCAGACGACTGACGCGCAGCCCGCGCGCCTTCAGCATTTCGCTGATGTAGTGCGCGGTGGCTTCGCCCTCGTTGGTGAAGTTGGTGGCCAGCACCACCTCGCCGACGACGCCGTCGTTGGCGCGGGCCAGCAGTTTTTCCAGGTGGATGTCCTTCGGCCCGATGCCGTCCAGCGGCGACAGGCGTCCCATCAGCACGAAGTACAGGCCCTTGTAGGTGAGCGTCTGCTCGATCATCAACTGGTCGGCGGGCGTTTCCACCACGCATAGCAGGCGCTTGTCGCGCTCGCCGTCGAGGCAGTTTTCGCACACCTCGTGTTCGGTGAAGGTGTTGCACAAGGCGCAGTGGTGCACCGCGTCGACCGCCTGGAACAGCGCGCGCGACAGCATGGCGGCGCCCTCGCGGTCGTGCTGCAACAGGTGGAAGGCCATCCGCTGCGCCGACTTGGGGCCGACGCCGGGCAGGCGCCGCAACGCCTCGGTCAAGAACTCGAGCGCCTTAGACATGGCTGAGGCGACCCCGCGCGCGCTGCGTCGTGATGTGCATCAGAATGGCATTTTGAAGCCGGCAGGCAAATTCATGCCGCCGGTCAGGCCGCCCATTTTCTCGGCCGAGGTGGCTTCCGCCTTGCGCACGGCGTCGTTGAAGGCGGCGGCGACCAGGTCTTCCAGCATGTCCTTGTCGTCGGCCAGCAGCGACGGGTCGATCGAGACGCGCTTGACGTCGTTTTTGCAGGTCATGACGATCTTCACCAGGCCGGCGCCGGACTGGCCTTCGACTTCCACCAGCGCCAGTTGGTCTTGCGCCTTCTTCATATTGTCTTGCATCGTCTGCGCTTGCTTCATCAGGCCTGCCAATTGGTTTTTCATCATGATGGTGTGCTCCGTAAGGTTGGATAGATTGAAATTATTTAATTAGTGCGGCGGCGCCGCGGGCGCCGGCGTGATCGAGCCCGGCACAACGGTGGCGTTGAAGTCGCGCATCATGCTTTGCACAAAGGGATCGTGTTCAATGGTGTCCTCGGCTTCGCGCTGGCAGGCTTCGCGGTGCGCCTGCGCCTCGGCGCTGGCCGTGTACCAGACCGCGCCCAGTTCGGTGTCGACGCCGACCTTGCGCTGGAAGCGCTCGCTCAAGGCGGCGGCCAGCTTCTCGACGTTGGCCGGGCTGCGCCAGGTATCGATCGGCACGCGCAGACGGAACAGCGTGCTGTGGCCGTCGTGCTGGCATTCGATCAGTTCGGCTTGCACCGCCAGTTGCTGGGCCACGCCGCGCAGCGGCAGCACGGCCGCCACGGCCGGCCAATCGCCGTCCCATTCCAGGCCGGGCACCGGCACCAGCACATACGGCGCGCGCTGCGCCGGCGCCGGAACGGCTTGCCGCGCCGCCACCGGGGCGGCTTCGGCCGGCGCGCTCTGCACGGCCGCCGAGGCGCTGTCGTCGGAAAATTCGGTAACCCAGGGCGGCAAGTCGTCATCCGGCTCGGCCTGCTGCTGCGGCGCAACCTGGCGCACCGGCGCGGCAACCTCAGCCGCGCCGTCCCTTACCGCCACCGCGGGCGCGTCGTCCCATGGCGCGGGGGCTGTCGGCGCCGTCGCCGGCGGCGGCATCGGCCGCGCGGGGGCGGCTTGCGCCGACGCGGCGGCCGGAGCCCGCATAACGGACGGGGACGGGGCCGGGGCCGGGGCCGGGGCCGGGGCGGCTGGCGCCGGAGCCGGAGCGGCCGCCGGCGGTGGCGCCGAGCGGCCGCCGCCGTTGCCTTTGGATGCGGCGCGGGCCGCCAACAGCGCGGCGTCGAGCGCGGCGCGCGCCGCACTGGCCGGCGTCGACGGTGCGGCGGCCGGGGCCGCCTGCGTAACTGGGGTAACAGGGGTAACAGGGGTAACAGGGGCGGCCGGCGCGGGCACGGCGGCTGGACGCGCCGCCAGCGGCGCCGGCGCGGCCGGTGCAACGCGCGCCGGCGGCACAGCGCCGCGGGCCAGCGTGGCGGCGGCCGCGGCCACCACGGCCGGCGGCGTCACGGCGGCGTGGGGGGGGGAGGGGGGTGGGCGCCAAACCGAACGACCCCACCGAAGCGAACCTACCAGCCGAAAACCGCGCCAAAG
>NZ_JBJXIB010000227.1:0-3527 GCF_046115965.1 Janthinobacterium sp. CG_23.3
GCGCGGGTCGGTTGCATGATTTTCTCCTAAGTTGATTCTTCGAACCTTCACTTTAGGATTAATTTGCGTCTTTTGCCGACCCGCCTTCATTCATAATATCTACGAAAAGCGCGCTAACTGAACGACCTCGTTAAAAGTGCCGTGGACGCACAGGGCCGGCGTATAAAGCGCGTTGGCGCAAGAGCGCGCCCGCGCGACACGTTCGCCGCCGGGGCGAGGAATTTTTCGACATTGACTTGATAAATATCATGTTTAGTTGTCGCGGCGCGCGATAATCAAGCATCCGCCTTGATAGATATGCAATCCCATTCATATAATTGTCGAATGCTAGAATGTGGATTCGCAACTTTCAGGTGCCCAGGATGCCCGTTTCACTCTTAGTTCCGCGATGACGACCGGGCGCATCAACGCCAGCCCGAAGCCGGTCAAACCGAGCGCGCTGAAAAGTGCCAAGGCGCCGCCGCGCCCGCTGTTCCCGATCGTCGCCATCGGCGCCTCTGCCGGCGGACTCGACCCCATCGTCGCCTTCCTCGCCAACGTGCCGCAGGACAGCGGCATCGCCTACGTCGTCATTCAGCACCTCGACCCGACCCACAAGGCGATGCTGCCGGAGCTGCTGCAGCGCGCCACCAGCCTGCCGGTGGCGCAAATCACCCACCGGATGGAGGTGCGGCCGAACCGCGTCTACGTCATCCCGCCAAACGCCGACCTGGGCATCGCCGACGGCCGCCTGCTGCTGGCCGAGCCGTCCCAGCAGCGCGGCCACCGCCTGCCGATCAACCTGTTTTTCGCCGCCCTGGCGGCCGAGCGCGGCGAACTGGCGGTCGGCGTGGTCTTTTCCGGCATGGGCGGCGACGGCACCCGCGGCCTGCAGGCGATCAAGGAACGCAACGGGCTGACGTTGGCGCAGTTCCCCGATTCGGCCAAGTTCGAGTATATGCCGGCCAGCGCCATCGGCGCCGAGGTCGTCGACCTGATCGACATGCCGGAGAAAATGCCGGAAAAGATCATCTCCTACCTGTTCCGCAGCTTCCTGAACCTGCCCGGCGACGAGCACCGCGGCAAGAACGCGCTGCACGAGATCGTCGAGCTGCTTGGCGAGCATACCGGCAACAGCTTCACCGACTACAAGATCAACACGGTGCTGCGGCGCATCGAGCGGCGTATGAGCCTGTACCAAATCTCGTCGATGGAGGGCTACGTGTCCTACCTGCGCGAGAACCCGGCCGAGATCGACCTGCTGTTCAAGGAAATGCTGATCGGCGTGACCAGTTTCTTCCGCGACCAGAAGGTGTGGGAATACCTGAAGGCGGTGGCGCTGCCGCAGCTGTTGGCGGCCCACCCCGGGGGGCGCGCGTTCAAGGCCTGGATACCGGCCTGCTCGACCGGCGAGGAAGCCTATTCGCTGGCGATGGTGTTCAACGAGGTGGTGGCCAACGTCAACCCGACGGCGAAATACTCGCTGCAGATCTTCGCCACCGACCTGTCGGGCGACGCCATCGACCGCGCCCGCCTGGGCCGCTTCGCGCCGGCCATCGCCAACGACGTCTCGGCCGAGCGGCTGAAGCATTTTTTCGTGGCGGAAAAGGACGGCTACCACGTCAAGAAGGAGATCCGCAACATGATCATCTTCGCCCAGCAGAACGTCATTTCGGACCCGCCGTTCACCAAGCTCGACATCCTGTGCTGCCGCAACCTGCTGATCTACCTGAACGCCAAGCTGCAGCAGCGCCTGATTCCGCTGTTCCACTACGCGCTCAAGCGCGACGGCTTGCTGCTGCTGGGCAGCGCCGACACGCCGGGCCATTTTACCGACCTGTTTTCGCCGCTGACGACGACGACCCGGCTGTACCGCCGCCTCGACAACCTGGCGCGCCAGCGCCTGCCGACGTATTTTCCGACCAAACTGTCGGCCGCGTCCCCCCCCCACACCCTCGAGAGAAGTGAGCATGCCCGGAAAGATTCAATCCCACGTGGAGCAGTTGCTGCTTCAAAAATATTCGCCGGCGGCGGCCCTGCTCAACCCGGACGGCGACATCCTCTACATCAACGGTCGCACCGGCGCCTTCCTCGAACCGGCCGCCGGCAAGGCCAACTGGAACATCCACGCGATGGCGCGCGAGGGCCTGCGCTACGAGCTGGCCGGCCTGATCAAGCAGGCGCTGGGCAGCGAGGGCGTGGTCCGCCTGAAGGGGCTGGTGGTCAAGGACCACCTCGGCCTGGCCCAGGGCGTCGACCTGAGCGCCGAGGCTTTGAGCCAGCCCGAGTCGCTGCACGGCATGGTGTTCCTGACCTTCGCCAGCGCGCCGCTGCTGCCCGCGGCCAAGCGCGGCCGCTCGCCCAACCCCAAGGTGCTCGAACTGGAGCAGCAACTGTTGCAGGCCCGGACCGAGATCCAGGCGGTGCGCGACGAAATGCAAACCTCGCGCGAGGAATTGAAATCGGCCAACGAGGAGTTGCAGTCGACCAACGAGGAGTTGCAGTCGACCAACGAGGAGTTGACCACGTCGAAGGAGGAGATGCAGTCGCTCAACGAGGAACTGTACACCGTCAACGCCGAGCTGCAATCGAAGGTCGACGACCTGTCGCTGGTCAACAGCGACATGAAGAACCTGCTCAACAGCACCGACATCGCCACCATCTTCCTCGATAGCGGCCTGCGCATCCGCCGCTTCACGGCGCCGGCCACGCAAATCTACAAGCTGATCGCCACCGACCTGCGGCGCCCGCTCAGCGACATCGTCAACGACCTCGACTACCCGGACCTGGAAACCGACGCCCAGGAGGTGATCCGCTCGCTGGTGTTTTCCGAGCGCCAGGTGCCGACCAAGACCGGGCGCTGGTACAACGTGCGCATCATGCCTTACCGTACCATCGACAACGTCATCGACGGCGTCGTCGTCACCTTCATCAACATCACCGAGTCCAAGCTGCTCGAGGCGCAGTTGCGCCTGATCCAGAGCCAAGGCAAGGCCACGCTCGAGAGCGTGAAGTGAACCGCTCCGCCGGCGGTCCGGCCGAGGCGGCGCTGATGCGCGCGCAAGCCGAGCAGCCCGGCGCCGGCCCGCACGGCGACATGCACAGGCAGTTGCACGCGCTGCGCGTGAGCCAGTTCGAGCTGGAGATGCAGAGCGCCGCGCTGGCCGAACTGCAGTTGATCAAGGACGAGTTCGAGGTCGGCCTGAACCACTACGCCGAACTCTACGAGCTGGCCCCGGCCAGTTATTTCTCGATCGAACGCGGCGGCCGCATCTCGCGCGCCAACGTCGCCGCCGCGGCGCTGCTGCGCAGCCCGCGCTCCGAGCTGTTGGGCCGACAATTCGAGCAGTTCATCGCCCCCGAGGGCCAGCGCCGCTTCCGCGACTTCATCGACGCGGTCTTCGACAGCGGCGCGCGGCAGGTGCTGGAGGTGGCGCTGTTCCGGGGGGGGGGGGAGGAGGGGGGGGGGGGGGATAGCACCGCGGACAAGAAAGAACAAACACCACAAACACGCCCCCCCGCCCTCCCCAACCCCCCCGCCCCCCACA
>NZ_JBJXIB010000228.1:0-3474 GCF_046115965.1 Janthinobacterium sp. CG_23.3
TACGCAAGCAAGGCCATGGCATGCTTGAGGTTCTGCTCCGGGCCTTCAACGGTAATCCTATCCCGCTTGCCGCATAGCGGCTGAACAGTCACGAATATCGTCCTTTAGTTGATGGGCGTCAACCTATTTCTACTCCGGCATTTCGGCTTGCGGGCGTCCGCAAACGACCGCGCCCCGGCGCGCCATTTCGGATAAGATAGCGTGCAAGAAAACCACACCGTGCGAGCCTAGATGCCCTATCAAATCGAACATAAACTTGTCATCGGCATCGCCTCCAGCGCCCTGTTCGACCTGACCGAATCGCACCAGATCTACCTTGACAGCGGCGCCGAGGAATATCGAAAATACCAGGAACAGCATATCGATGTGATACTCAGTCGCGGCGTCGCGTTCCCGTTTATCCGGCGCTTCTTGAACATCAATAAACATTTTGCGCGCCAGGCGCCGGTCGAGGTCGTTTTATTCTCGCGCAATTCGCCGGAAACCGGTTTGCGCGTGTTGCGCTCGATCGCCCATTACGGACTGGACATATCGCGCGCGGCCTTCGTCACCGGGCAGTCGCCGTATTCTTATTTGCCGGCGTTTAACGCCTCGCTGTTTTTAAGCGCCAATGAGGAGGACGTGCGCAACGCGCTGGCCAAGCAATATCCGGCCGGGCTGGTGCTGCCCTCGCGCACCGAGGACGACGAAAGCGACAGCGAGCTGCGCATCGCCTTCGACTTCGACGGCGTGCTGGCCGACGACGAGGCCGAGACCGTGTTCAAGCGCAACAACGACGTCGACGAGTTCCACGCCCACGAAACCAAGAACATGGCCACGCCGCACCAGCCGGGGCCGCTGGCCGACCTGTTCCGCAAGCTGGCGGTGATGCAGCGCCTGGAGGAAAGGGCGCAGCGGCGCGACCCGGCCTACAAGAAGATCCTGCGCATCGCCATCATCACGGCGCGCAACGCGCCCTCGCACGAGCGCGTCGTGACGACGTTGAAAAGCTGGGGCGTGTCGGCCAACGAAACGTTTTTCCTTGGCGGCATGGACAAGTCGCGCGTGCTGGCCATCTTCAAGCCGCATATTTTCTTCGACGACCAGCTGAGCCACCTGAAGTCGGCCGGCGGCACCATACCGATGGTGCATGTGCCGTTTGGCATCGCCAACGTGCTGGCGCCGGCGGTGGATGAATAAGTTCCGCTGGGTTGCCGAGGCTATTCGGCTCTGTGCCGCTGGTTTTGTTGCACTCGCCGGCGCTCAGGCCAGGTTGCGGGCAACGCGGAAGCCGACGATGTCGTTGCTGAGCGCCGACGAGAAGCCGTTGCGCAGCGCCGAGCGCAGGTAGCGCGGGTTGTACAACCACGAGCCGCCGCGCAGGATGCGCCGGCTGGCGTCGCCGCCCTCTTCCCACGCGCTGCCGTCGGCCGGCGCGCCCTCGTAGTTGTCGTGCACCGCGTCCTGCACCCATTCCCAGACGTTGCCGTGCATGTCGTACAGGCCCCAGGGGTTGGGCGCGAAGTCGCCGGCGGCGCTGGTGCCGCCGCGGTACTGGCCGCGGACGCTGCCGTTGTAGGTGTAGTGGCCGTCGTAGTTGGCGTGCTCGGTGCTGATCTCGTCGCCGAAGCTGAACGCGCTCTTGCTGCCGGCGCGGCAGGCGTACTCCCACTCGGCCTCCGACGGCAGCCGGTAGAACTGGCCGGTCTGCTCGATCAGCCATTGCAAATACAGTTGCGCGTCGTGCCAGCTGACGCCGACCACCGGGTGCCGCTCGCCCTGGGCGAAGCCGGGGTTGTCCCAGTCGGTCTCGGACTGCGACACCCAGCCGGTGACGCGGGCGAACTGGCGCCACTCGCCCACGCTGACCGGGTGCCGCCCCAACGCGAACGAGTAGTCGATGCCGACCCAGTGCTGCGGCGTTTCCCGTTCGAGCCAGCTTTTTTGCGAGCCGGCCGCCATGGCGATCTTGCGCTCGTGCTCGGGCGAGCCCATCTGGAAGCGCCCGGTCGGGATCAGCACCAGCTCCGGCCCTTCGCCGGTGCCGTCGAGAAAGCGGTCGCGCAGCACGCCGTTGGCGTCGGCCACCGGGCTGGTCGCCGTCGGCAGTTGCTGCGCCAGCTCGGCGGCGGCGCGGCTGGCCAGTTGTTTGCGGGCGCGCTCCTGTTCGACCCGGTAGGCCAGTTCGGCCTTCGCCGCCAGCAGCTTGCGCTGTTGTTCCTGCTGTTCGGCCATCGCCGCGGCGGCGTCGGTCTCGCGGCGCACGCGCAACTGCTCGCGCAGGGTTTCCTTGCGCGCCTTGCGGGCCGCCTCGGCTTCGATATGGCGCTGCGCGTCCTGCGTTTTGCGCAACTGATCCAGCCGCAGCTTCTCGGCGGCGGCCGCCTCGGCCTCGGCCTTGCGCTTGAGCGCCAGTTCCCGCTGGCGCTTTTGCTCGATCAGCCGGGCCTGCGCGGCCAGCGCCGCCACCTCCTCCCGGCGCCGCTCTTCGCGCAACCGGGCCTGCTCGGCCAACGCCGCCAGCTCCTCCTCGGACGGCCCGGCGGCGCGTTCGAGCTTGTCGAGCAGCGCCTGCACCGACGCCGGACGCGCCTCCGGCGTCATCGAGAAGCCGTTTTGCAGCACCTGCCACTGGGCCGGATTCAGCCCGGCCGGGGGCGACGGCAGGTGGCCGGCGCCGCGCGTCTCGTCGAACGGCATTTTACCCTCCAACATTTGGTAGACCATCACCGCGACGGCGTACACGTCCAGCGTCGGACTCGGTTGGCGCTGGTGCGTGCCGGCCTCCGGCGCGCGGTAGCCGGTGGTGCCGGCGTTCGGCGTTTGCAGGCCCAGGCTGCTGCCGGCGTTGCGCACGCGCGAGGCGATGCCGAAGTCGAGCAGCTTGATGTCGCCCTTCTGCGTCAGGAACACGTTGCCGGGTTTGATGTCGCGGTGCACCAGTTTGTGCTTGTCCCAGGCGTAGGCCAGCGCGTCGGCCACCGGCAACAGCAAGCGCCGCACGGTGTCGAGCGGCAGCGCGCCGTGCTGGCCCAGGTAGTGCTCGAGGTCGGCCCCCTCCAGGCATTCCATGATGATGAAGTAGCTCGACGTGGCCGGGTCCTGCGCCCATTCGTAGACCCGGACGATGTGTTCGTGCGCCAGCTTGCGCGCCTGGGTCGCCTCTTCGATCAACAGCTTGGCGTGGGTGGCGCTCTGGGTCAGTTGCGGCGGCAGGATTTTCAGCGCCACCATTTCGCTGTTGCCCAGTTCGGCGTGGGTGGCCAGGTCGGTGGCTTGCCAGACCTGGCCCATGCCGCCGTGGGCGATCAGGCGTTCCAACCGGTAGCGGCGGTTTTGCGGACCGATTTCCTGGCCGGCCATCAGGCCCAGTTCGGTGCCCTGGCGGGGGGCGGGGGGGGCTGCGGGGGGGGGGGGGGGGGGGGGGGGGGGGGGGGGAGGGGGGGGGGGGGGGGGGGGGGGGGGGGGGGGGGGGGGGGGGGGGGTATATCACAC
>NZ_JBJXIB010000229.1:0-3419 GCF_046115965.1 Janthinobacterium sp. CG_23.3
CACTCCTCCCCTCCCTCCCCCCCCCCCCTCTCCCCCCCCCCCCCCTCCCCCCTCCCCCCCCCCCCCCCCCCCCCCCCCCGACTGGCTGGACAGCGAGGGCGAACGCTGGATGTTCGTCGCCAAGACCATGCTGGCCGCCTTCTCGGCCCTGTGGCTGGCCTACCGCTTCGGCCTCGACTCGCCCAACTCGGCGATGGCCACCGTCTTCATCCTGGCGCTGCCCAGCAGCGGCATGGTGCTGGAAAAAAGCTTCTACCGCCTGCTCGGCACCCTGGTCGGCTGCGCCGGCGCGCTGCTGTTGATCGCCGCGTTCGCGCAGCACAGCGTGGCGCTGTTCCTCGGCTTGGCGCTGTGGGTCGGCCTGTGCACCAGCGGCGCGGCGATGTTCCGCAACGCCCAGTCGTACAGCTTCGTGCTGGCCGGTTACACCGCCTGCATGATCGCCATCCCGGCCATCGCCCAGCCGTCGCAGGTGTTCGCGCTGGCGGTGACGCGGGTGGCCGAAGTCGGCCTGGGTATCATCTGCTCGGCCGTCATCAACGACGCGCTGTTCCCGCGCCACCAGGGCGCCCAGGTAATGCGCACCGTGCAGGCGCGCTACGCCCGCCTGCTGGGTTTCTGCCACGAAGTGCTGGAGCGGCGCCTGGCGCCGGCCGAGGTCGAGCTGACCCACCTGCAGTTCGCCGCCGACATCGCCGCGCTGGAGTCGGGCCGCGCCGCCGCCTTCTTCGAGGCCGGCCGGGGGCGCGCCGACAGCCGCTGGCTGCACGCCTTCAACACCGCCTTCCTGGCCGCGCTGACCACCTTCTACACGCTGCACCGCCTGCTACACCGGCTGCGCCAGCAACCGGGCTCGCCGCTGCTGGCGCTGATCGAACCGCTGCACGCGCCATTGGCCGGCGCGCTGCGCGGCGCCACCACGCTGGCCAGCCTGGACGCGGCGGCGGCGCGGCAGCGCTCCGCGCTGGCGCTGGCGCGCGCGGCGCTGGAACGCGGCCGGCCCGACCGCGCGCAGCGCATCGCCTTCGACACCGCCGCCGAACTGCTGCAACGCTTCGCGCTGAACCTGCACGCCTTCCAGCAAGTCTACGACGGCCTGAGCGACACCGGCCGCCAGCAGCTCAGCGATCCGCTGGCCTACACGCCGAAGACGCCGCCGGCCATCGTCCTGGCCAGCGGCGCGCGCGCCGCGCTGACGCTGCTGCTGCTGGCGGCCGGCTGGTACTACCTGGCCTGGCCGTACGCCGGCACCACCATGCTGATGGCCACCATCTTCTGCGCGCTGGCCTCGTCGTCGCCGCGCCCGACCATGATGGTGCGGCAAATCCTCAGCGGCTTCGTGGTGGCGCTGCCGCTGTCGTTCGCCTGCCTGTTCTTCGTGCTGGTGCGGGCCGACGGCTACCCGATGCTGGTGCTGGCCATGCTGCCGCCGCTAATGCTGGGCAGCTACCTGAGCACCAACCCGAAACAGGCCGGCGTCGGCATCGGCATCAACCTGTTCGTCGCCACCGTGGTCACGCCCGCCAACCTGATGCGGCTGGACGGCGCCGCCTTCCTCAACAACGCGCTGGCGCTGCTGCTCGGCGTGGTGCTGGCCTACCTGATTTTCGCGCTGCTGCTGCCCGAGCACACGATGGGCAACCGGCGCCTCGTCGCCGGCGCGCTGTGGCGCGAAGCGCTGCGCACCTGCGAGGCCGGCCCGCGGCGCCTGAAGCACCGCTTCGACGGCCGCGTGCGCGACCTGCTGAACCAGCTCAACGCGGCCGCCGGCCCGGTCCCGGCCGAAGCCACCCGCGCCGTGCTGCGGCAAGGCCTGACGCTGCTGGAACTGGGCCATTCGGTGATCGAGATGCGCGCGCTGATCGCCTGCTCGCCGGCCAGCCCGGCCAGCGCCGCGCTGCAACACGGCGTCGCGCTGATCGCCGCCTACCTGCGCGCGCCCGAGCCGGCCAGTTGCCGCGCCGCGCTCGACGCGCTGCTGCTGGCCGGCGCGGCGGTGCGCCAGGCCCTGCCCGGCGCCGACGCGCAGCGCGCGGCCCGGCTGCGCACCGCGCTGGCCGACCTGCACTCGATTTACACCTCGCTACTCGACCAACCGCCACAGACCACCGAAGGAGCGCACCATGCCGCGTGAACTGGCCATTTTCGGCGTGCTGATTCCGACCCTGCTGCCGCTGTTCATCGCCGCGATGGCGCTGCAAATGCTGGCCGACCGGGGTCTTGGCAAACTCGGCCTGTACCGCCTGGCGTGGCACCCGTCGCTGGTGCGCCTGTCCTTGTTCGTCTGCATCCTCGGCGCGCTGGTGCTGCCGCTCTACACCTGAACCATGATCCCATCGAAGGAAACCGCCCCCATGCCAAGCAAGCTGCCCAACACCCTGATCCGCTACGCCATCACCCTGCTCTTGCTGGGCGCGGCCCTGTGGAGCGGCGCCGCCATGTGGCAGCGCTATATGGACTCGCCGTGGACCCGCGACGGCCGCGTCAAGGCCGACGTCGTCAACGTCGGCGCCGACGTCGCCGGCAGCGTCACCGAGGTGCTGGTGCGCGACAACCAACTGGTGCGGAAAGGCGCGCCGCTGTTCGTCGTCGACAAGGAACGCTACGTCAGCGCGCTAGCCCAGGCCGACGCCGTGCTGGCGGCGCAGAAAATCGAACAGGGCCGGCGCGGCAAGGAAGCCGGCCGGCGCGCCGGCCTGGACGCCAGCGTGGTCTCGACCGAAAGCCTGGAGACGGCGCAGTCCGCCGCCGCCGGCGCCACGGCGCAGTACCAGGCCGCGCTGGCGGCGCGCCAGCTGGCCCGGCTGAACCTGGAACGCACCGTGGTGCGGGCGCCGACAAACGGCTACGTGACCAATCTGAACGTCCACGCCGGCGACTTCGCCGCCGTCGGCGCGGCCAAGCTGGCGGTGATCGACCGGGCCTCGTTTTACGTCGTCGCCTACTTCGAGGAAACCAAGCTGGCGCGGCTGCGGGCGGGCGACCCGGTACGGATGGACATGATGAGCGGCGGCGCCATGCGCGGCCACATCGAGAGTATCGCGCACGGCATCACCGACCGCGACGCCGGCACCGGCCACGAGCTGCTGGCCGACGTCAACCCGACCTTCAACTGGGTCCGGCTGGCGCAGCGCGTGCCGGTGCGCATCCAGATCGACCAGCTGGCCCCGGGGCAGACGCTGGTGGTCGGCACCACCTGCACCGTCGTCGTCGGCGCCAGGGCGCCGGCGGTTTCGATAAAATCCAAGGCGTAAAACCTTACTCGTCACCGCCGACGGCCGCGCGCTGCTGGAGCGGGGGCGGCGCCGCGCCCGGCCCGCCGGTGAATTCGCGGGCGGCGCCCTTGGCCCCGGCCGCGCGCACGTGTGCCGGGACCGGTGGGGGGGGGAGAGGGGCGACGAGCAGTGAAACCACCCCCC
>NZ_JBJXIB010000230.1:0-3386 GCF_046115965.1 Janthinobacterium sp. CG_23.3
CCGCGTAATACCGTATCGTAGTACCGGCCCTTCGCAACCGCTGCGGGCTTGCACACATTTTAGGGAATTCCATCTACGTTGTCCGTCCGGTAGAACCTGCCGCCCCTCCTCCCCCCCCCCCCCGGCGTGACGCCCCCGGTTTTGATGAATCCAACGCCGAAGCCGCCCAAGCTCCGCCGCCGCCGTATTGTCGCCACCCGCGGCACGCTGGCTTTACTTGATGTCCTTGATCGCGTCCTGGTATTCCTTGGATTTTTTCACCTTCGGAATCGCATTCCACAACGCGTCGACCTGCGCCTTGTGGGAGGCGTAATACGCCTTGTTGAAGGCGACGTAGAAGTCGGTCGTCATGAACTTGGTCGGCACCATCTCGACCTTGTCGGCGACGTCCTTGCGGCCGGCGATCAGGGAATTCATTTCCGTCTCGAAACCCAGCACGATCTCGCCCTGCCCGGCGATCAACTTGTGCAAATTGCGCAGCGGCTCCTTGACGTTATCGTCAAACGGCGTGTTCAGCGATTTCAACTGGTCGGAAATGGTCGCGAATCCGGCCGGTATCAGAACCGGTTTGCTAACGTCGGTGAACTTATTCCCGTCCCACGAGGCCTTGCTGCCCTTGACGCGGTAGGCCATCACCGACATCGAGGCCAGCGACATGCCGGTGTTCGGTTTGCCGGTGGGCAGCACCGGAAACGCCGCGTACTCGGCGTGGAACGGTGTGTTGCCGGCGTTGACGATACCGTTCATGCTGCCCGAGCGCGTGTTCTCGATGCAGCGCTTCCACGCGGCGATGGTCAGGTTGACCGGCACCGCCGCTTCCTTCGACGCCATTTTCAGCAGGATTTGCATGGTGCCGTCCTTGTTCGGAAACGTGAACGGCGCGGCGGCCTGGTCCTCGATGCACAACACCATCGGTTCCTCGGCCAGCGCGAGCAAGGGACAGACCAGCAGGCATGCAGATACGAATTTCTTCATTTTGAACCTCCGAAAAATTAGAACATCTCGTTACAGCGTTTTACCGCGACCATCCACCACCCACCACCCACCTTTCCGGCCTGCCGAGCACGCGCTCCACTTCGCCCACATCGCCGCCGCATGGCACTTTTGGAAGAGCAAGCCGCCCTTCCCCGCACGGCGAGCAGTTGCACCCGGTCGTCGGGCCGATGTTCGAGAATTTTCCGGTTGATATGGCGCACATGGTCGCGTCGACCGGCGTAGCGCCCGAGGCCGGGTTGCGGACCATAAACAGCGGCATGGCTGCCAGCGGGTGGCGCCACAAACATACCCATCGCGGCCCTCGGGCCACTGTTGAGAACGTTCCTTCGGGCAAGACAGTGTTCATGTGAAACAGGCTATCACGTCCGCGCCAAAAACACACCTGTCAGCCAGGCGCAACACGCGGCGCGGGGAGGCGTGCTAGCATGTTGTGATATGTTCGCGCGCAGTTTCGGGAAGATTCCGGGTAGAGTCCGGCGGCACTTGCGCCGGGCGACACCTCCTCTAGACGCGCTCAGGCCGGCTGCGGCTCGGCCGGCGCCGACGCGGCGACCAGGATCTGCTCCATCCTGCTCCTGACCTTGGCCAGGTAGTCGGCGCGGTAGCGGCGCAGGATGTAGTCGCGGAAGTTGTTTTGCTCCAGTTCGCGCCAGGCGCGCTGCCTGCCGGCGTCCGAGCGGGTGCGCGCCGCCGCCAGCGCGGCCTCGCCCAGCGCCGCCCGCGCCGGCGTCATCAACTCGTAGCCATATTGCGCCATATAGTCGCGCGCCAGAGTTTCAATGATTTCGATTTCGTCCATGCTGAGCTGCTTCTTGAACTTGTCGACGTTGGCGACGATCGGCGCGAAGCAGTTCGAGGCCCACAGCGCCGACAGCTGGGCGATCTGGCGCGCCTCCGGCGAGGCCGCCACGTCGAGCATTTCGGGCAGGAAGTCGATGCCGAAAAAGCCGCAGACGCGGCGCAGCGTCGCTTCCTGCTCGCCGAGGAAGTCCTCGTAGCGGATGGTCAGCACGCGCTCCGGGTAGCGCGCCACCAGTTCGGCGGCGACCCGGTGCGCCTCGACCCAGGCCTTGGCGTTCAAGGTGGTGTCGAAATCGTGGATGATGGCGCGGTTCATCGAGGCCACCTGCGCGCGCGGGTCGCGCACCACGTTCAGGAACAGCATGTCGGGGAACAGCGCCATCAGTTCGGCGGCGTAGTGCACGCTGTCGAGCGACTTGTCCATCACCACGCCGGCGCGGCGCTGCTCGCCGGCGCGCAGCAGCAGTTCCCAGACCACCCGGTGCACGCTGCGCGGTTGGCGGCAGATCGACTCGAAGATCTCGACCGGATCGAACACCATGTCGGCCCACTTGACCATGCTGGCCGCCTGTAGGCCGACCACGTCGACCACCAGGCGGAAGTAGGCGCGGTCGTCGGCCAGGTCGCCGTACAGCGGCAGCATCGGCATGAAGTCGACGATGTGCAGCGGGTACGGCGAGTAAAACTGCGGATTGAAATTCAGCCGCAGCCGCAGCGCGTGGCTGCCGCAGCGGCGCAGCGGTATCATCAGCACCGGACGGGGACGGGCGGGCTGGACGCCCTCGGCTGCGGTGGTTGTGCTCGTGTTCATGCCATTGCTCCTGGTCGTAAAACGGTTAAACGATGAATCAAAACACCACATATCCAATCAATCCGGCGGCCGGTACGATCCATACCGCCTCAAGCTTGTAGCGCAGCAGCAGGCCAAACGTCAGCGCGAACAGCGCCAGCGACACCCACTGCGGCGCGGCGGCCTTGCCGACCACCACGGCGGCGGCGCACACCATGCCCAGCACCGCCGCGCGCACGCCGCGCAGCGCGGCCTTGACGTTGGCCGAGTCGCGCAGCCGTTCCAGCAGGCGGGCGCAGGCCACCGTCAGCAGCGCCGCCGGGGCGAACACGCCGATGGCGGCGGCGGCGGCGCCGGCCACCCCGGCCACCTTGTAGCCGATGAAGGCGGCGCTGATGGCCACCGGGCCGGGCGTCAGTTGGCCCATCGCCAGCGCGTCGACCAGCTCCCGCCGGCTAACCCAGCCATAGCCGTCGACCACGGTTTGCTGCAGCATCGGGATGAAGACGTAGCCGCCGCCGAACATCAGCAGGCTCATGCCGGCGAAGGCGGCCAGCAGTTTCAGCAGCACGCCGGGGGCGAAGCCGAGCAGCGGCAGCGCCGCCAGCAGCAGCAGCGCGCGGCGCGGCGCCGGCGCGGCGCCGGCCCTGGCGACGGCCTTGGCGGCGCCGGGGGGGGGGAGGGGGAAAGGGGGGGGGGGGGGGGGAAAAAAAAAAAAACCAGACAAAGAAACGACAAAAAAAATCAAGGAGGTGTTGGTCAAGAAAGGCAGAAGAAGCAACCGCGCCAACGTGGACAA
>NZ_JBJXIB010000231.1:0-3253 GCF_046115965.1 Janthinobacterium sp. CG_23.3
AGCAAGCCGCCAAATCTGCGTGGGTTGTGGTGGGCGCGACCCCAGCCTTGGGAGGGCTCCGAGCGGTTCCCGGCGGGGTGGGTGCGGCTGCGGCCCCCCCCCCCCCCCCCCGCTACCGAACCTCGGTCCATCTCAAGCGGCGCTAGAATGTGAACACGGGGTGCGAGGGGCCGCCGGCCGCGGCACCCGGTAACATTTGATGGGATACCTGATGAAGAAAACTGTTTGGATCGGCTCGCTGTTGCTGGCCGCGCTGGGCCACGCCGCGCCGGCGCAAGCGCTGGACGGCGCCGCCGGAAAGACCCTGCCGGGGCATTATTACCTGCAGGGCATGACCGAAGTCGGCTCGGAATTGCTGCTGGCCGAAGACGGCAAATTCGAGTGGATGTTAAGTTATGGCGCCGTCGATCAATCCGCCAAGGGCCGTTGGGAGGTCGACGGCGACAAGGTCGTGCTGGTAGCGACGCCGCGCCCGGACAAGATGGCGTTCCGCCTGTTTACCGAGGAGGAATTGAACATCCGCAAACCGGCCGGAAAGGGCGCGTGGGTGGCGATCGTCGGCGTGCCGCGCGTGGGGCCGGTGCAAGACATCGAAGTGATATTCGAGAGCAAGTCCGGCCAGACCAAGACGGCCGTCACCGACCGCAACGGCGACGCCATCGTCAAGATGCCGGCCAGCGAGCAATGGGCCCGCGCCGGCCTGCGGCGCGCCCAAGCCAAGGGCGAGTGGCAATGGCTGGCGATCCCGCCGGCGCGCTCGAAGGACAACATCGCCGCCATTGCCGTCAACGAGAGCGACCTGCGGGCGCCGCCGTTCGAGCGTTTGCAGTTGCGCCTGGAACAGGGCGGCCTGGAGGTCAGCGACCCCGATTCGGGACTGCGCGGCGTGTATTCCAAGCAGTGACGCGGTGGCGGGCGGCGCGCCCGGTTCAGTGCGGGCGGCGGGCCGGCGGGCGCTGCCGCAGCGGGTCGAGCAGGTGGCGCAGGTCGTTGTGGTCCAACTCGTACATCAGGGCGATCAGCTTGCCCAGATCGCCGGAGGGGAAGCCCTCGCGCGCGAACCAGCCCAGGTAGTGGCCGGGCAGGTCGGCGATCACGCGGCCTTTGTATTTCCCGTAAGGCATCTCAAGGGTCAGCAACAAACTTAAATACTCTGGAGTCATGGTCGACATGTGCGTGGTGGGTCGGGGTGGCGAATCGCCGCAAATATAGCAGAACGGCGGCCGGCGGCGCGCCGCATTGTCGATGCTTCGGCCAACATTGTCGCATTGCGCGTGCGTTAATCCGACCTACGCGACAGCAACTGGACGGCGCTACGGCGGGTTGACCGGCAGGTGCACGGTGAAGCAGCAGCCTTGGCCGGGCTCGCTGCGCACCTCGATGCGGCCGCCGTGTTTGTTGACGATGCCGTAGGACAGCGACAGGCCCAGGCCGGTGCCGCTGCCGACCGCCTTGGTGGTGAAGAACGGTTCGAAGATGCGTTTCATGATGTCGGCCGGGATGCCCTGGCCGGTGTCGCTGATTTCCACCCAGACCCAGTCCGCGCCGCTGCAACCGGTGCGTATCGTGATGACGCCGAATTCCTTGATCGCGTGGGCGGCGTTGACCAGCAAGTTCATGAACACCTGGTTCAGCTGCGAGGCCAGGCATTTCACCAGCGGCAGCTGGCCGTATTGCTTGACGACCTCGGCCTTGTACTTGATTTCGTTGTTGACGATGTTCAAGGTGCTGTCCAGGCCGCGGTGCAGGTCGGCCGCCAGCCAGTTCGACTCGCCGACGTGGGAGAAATCCTTGAGCGCCTGGACAATGTCCTTGACCCGCTTCAAGCCCTCCAGCGACTCCTTCATCAGCTCGGCGAAGTCGTCCTTCAGGTAGTCGAATTCGGCGGCCTGCTTGAGCTGGCCGAAGCGCGCCGCGATCTGCCGCTGGTCCGGCCCCTGCGCGATGGCCTCCCCGCAGGCGTCGATGGCCTTGAACAGCGTGTCGAAATAACCCTGCACCGCGCCCATGTTGGAGTTGACGAAGCCGATCGGGTTGTTGATTTCGTGGGCGATGCCGGCGGCCAGCTGGCCGATCGAGGCCATTTTTTCCGACTGCAGCAACTGGTCGTGGGCTTGCTGCAATTTGGCGATCAGCAATTGCTGCTCGTCGCTGACCAGCTGCAACTCGGCCTCGGTTTGCAGCCGCATCGCCACCTCCTGGCGCAGCACCAGGTTTTGCTCGCTCAACTGCTGGTGCATCGCCCGCATCGACAGGTGGGTGTTGATGCGCGCCAGCACCTCCTCGATCTGGATCGGCTTGGTGACGTAGTCGACGCCGCCGACGGCGAAGCCGTTCACCACATTGCTCGAGTCGGTCAGCGCGGTCATGAAAATGACCGGGATGTCCTTGAGCTCGGCGCGCAGCTTCAATTGCCGGCAGGTTTCGAAGCCGTCCATGCCCGGCATCATCACGTCGAGCAAGATCAGGTCGGGCCGGACGAACTGCGCCCGCTCCAGCCCCTCCTCGCCGTCCTGCGCCACCACCACGCGCAAACCCTGGTCCTCCAGATAGTCGGCCAGCACGGCGACGTTGGCCGGCGTGTCGTCGATGATCAGCACGGTTGCCGGGTTCATCTGGCGTCCCTTTCCTTGGCGTGGGCGTTGACCATTTCCAGGATGGCCTTGGACTGGTAAGCCTTCGCCAGTTGCCGCAGCCGCTCGGCGAACGCCTGGTAGCGCGGGTCGAGCGCTTCGATGTGGTCGGCCTGTCGGCGAATGTCGCGCATGTTTCCTTCCTTGGCCAGTTGCACCAGTATCTCGATTTCATGGTCGGGCGGCGCGGCCAAGCCGTCGGCGCCGCCCGGCGCGGCGGGCGGCGCCTCGCTGTCCGCCTCGTAGAGCAGCGTCAGCCCCAGATAGCCGCCGATTTTTTCCAGCAACAGGTTTTGGTCGACCGGCTTGGTCATGAAGGCGTTGGCGCCGGCCACCAGGGTGTCTTCCCAGGGCGATTGCATGAAGAATCAGGCCGGCAGCCCCAAGACCTTGGCAAGATAGTCGGCGCTCCATCCTGCCTTTAAGCGTTTGCTGGCGATTCCGAGCTTGGTGGTCTTCTCGTTTTTTAGCAAGTTGAGCGCAATTCGACGCAAGATGGCGAAGTTTTGTGCCGCATCGCCGATACGTATGCGGCAATCGTCCTCGCGAAAGGCGACGTCGAGCACCCAGTGCATGCAGTTTTCGATGCCCCAGTGCGCCCGCACAGTCTGCGCAAGATG
>NZ_JBJXIB010000232.1:0-3217 GCF_046115965.1 Janthinobacterium sp. CG_23.3
CCGGGGGCACGCCTGCCTCAAGGCATGCAGCGCATGAAGGACAATTACTTCTTTGTCCCCCCCCCCGCCCCACCCCCCCCCCCCCCCCTCCCCCCTCCCCCCCCCCCCCCCCCCCCCCCCCCGCTTCCATGGCGCGAAATTGGGCCAGCACCTGCAGGCCCGCTTGCGTGACGTTGGCGCCGCCGCCCTGCACGCCGCCCGCCGCGCCGCGCACCAGCGGTTCGCGGAAACTGCGGTTCATGACGTCCACCAGCAGCCAGGCGCGGCGGTAAGACATGTCCATGCTGCGCGCCGCCGCGCTGATCGAACCGGTCTGCGCGATGGCGTCGAGCAGGTCCGCTTTGCCGGGGCCCATGGCCACGTCGTCGTCGCGCCGCAGCCGCAGTTTTAAGTCGATCCTGATCGTCATTGAAGCACCTTGAACATGGGAACGAATATTATAACGCCGGCAGCTTGCCGCCACGCCACGCAACCAACCCCGGGGCCAGGTCTCGCCATGGCGGCGTCGGTTGTCAGTGCATCGACAGCAGCGCGGCCGCCTTGACCTGCGCCCAGACCGGTTTGCCGGTTTCCAGGGCGAGCAGGTCGCGCGAGCGGCGCGTGATGCGCGCCAGCAGCGCCGTGCCGCCGGCGTCGAGCTTGACGATGACGTGCGCCGGGTCGTTGGCCGGCCACTCGGCCGCCACCGTGGCGCGCAGCTGGTTCAGGATCGAGCTGTCGCTCTGCGGCGCCAGCGCCAGGCTGACGTCGCGCGCCAGGATGCGCAGCCGCAGCCGGGCGCCCGGCGCCAGTTCCTGGTGCGCGATGTGCATGGTGCCGCCGGCCGCGCGCAGGCGCAGCAGTTGGTAGGGCGCGTCGAAGCCGTCGACGACGCCTTCGACCAGCGCGCCGGCGTCGTCGGCCAGCGCCGCCGACAAGTCCAGCCGCGCCAGCGTGTCGGCGGCCGGCCCGCTGGCCAGCACGCGGCCGCCGTCGAGCAGCACGACGTGGTCGGCCAGGCGCGCCACTTCGTCGATCGAGTGGCTGACGTACAGCATCGGGATCGCCAGCTCGCCGTGGATGCGCTCCAGATAGGGCAGCACTTCCTCCTTGCGCTTGCCGTCCAGCGACGCCAGCGGTTCGTCCAGCAGCAATAGGCGCGGCTTGGTCAGCAGCGCCCTGGCAATCGCCACGCGCTGGCGCTCGCCGCCGGACAGCTCGGTGCTGCGGCGCGCCAGCAGGTGGCCGATGCCGAGCAGCGACAGCGCCTGCGCCATCACCTTGTCGCCGTCGGCGGCGCCGGCGCGCCGGCGGGCGAAGTCGAGGTTGCCCTGCACCGACAGGTGCGGGAACAGGCTGGCCTCTTGGAATACATAGCCCAGCGCGCGCCGGTGGGTCGGCACGAACAGCCCGGCGGCGTCGTCTTGCCAAGTCTCGCCGTTGACTTCCAGGTAGCCGCCGGCGTGGCGCTCCAAGCCGGCGACGGCGCGCAATAGCGTGGTCTTGCCGGAGCCGGAGTGGCCGAACAGCGCCGTGACGCCGCGCCCCGGCAAATCCAGTTGCGCCCGCATGGCGAAGCCGTCGCGGTCGACGCTGAAGCGCGCGCGGATGGCGGGCGGCTGGCTCATGGTTGTCGCCTCATGGTGTTTTCCGGGTCGGATTAAATGCGTACAGCAGTAACAGCGCGACGAAGCTGAAGGCCAGCATGCCGCCGGCCAGCCAGTGTGCCTGGGCGTATTCGGCGGCGTCGACGTGGCCGTAAATTTGCACCGAGACGACGCGCGTCTTGTTCGGGATGTTCCCGCCTATCATCAGCACCACGCCGAACTCGCCTATCGTGTGGGCGAAGCCGAGCGTGGCGGCGGTAATGAAGCCGGGTTTGGACAGCGGCAGCACCACCGAGAAGAAGGTGTCCAGCGGACCGGCGCGCAGGGTTGCGGCCACTTCCAGCGGGCGCCTGCCGATCGCCTCGAAGGCGTTTTGCAGCGGCTGCACGACAAAGGGCAGCGAATACACGAGCGAGCCGATGACCAGGCCGGGGAAGGTGAACGGTAGCAGGCCGATGCCCAGCGTCTGGGTCAGGTGGCCGATCGGGCCGTTCGGCCCCATCGTCACCAGCAGGTAGAAGCCCAGCACCGACGGCGGCAGCACCAGCGGCAGCGCGACAACCGCGCCCACCAGGCTTTTGTAGCGCGAGCGCGTTTGCGCCAGCCACCACGCCACCGGCGTTCCCAGCAACAGCAACAGCGCCGTGACGAGGGTCGCCAGCTTCAAGGTCAGCCAGATGGCGCCCCAGTCTTCGGGAGTGAGCATGTAGCGGGTTTTAGAGGTCGTAACCGTAGGAGCGTATCACGGCTTTCGCCTTGTCGCCCTTCAGGTAGGCGAGAAACGCCTCGGCGGCCGGTTTGCCCTTGCCCTTGTCCAGCACCACCGCGTCCTGGCGGATCGGGCTGTGCAGCTTGCCCGGCACGACCCAGGCCGAGCCGGATTTCAGCTTGCCGCCCTCGTACACCTGCGCCATGGCGACAAAACCCAGCGGCGCGGCGCCGGACGCGACGAACTGGTGGGTTTGCGAAATGCTTTCGCCCAGCACAAACTTGGCTTCCAGCGCGCCGTACAGCTTGAGCTTTTGCAGCACCTCCACCGCCGCCGCGCCGTATGGCGCCAGCTTCGGGTTGGCGATCGACAGGTGCTCGAAGCCGCCTTTCTTCAGCACCTCGCCCTGGTCGTCGACCAGGCCAGCCTGCGCGCTCCACAGCACCAGCTTGCCGATCGCATAGGTAAAGCGGCTGTTCGGCACGGCGGCGCCTTCCTTTTCCAGTTTGGCCGGGGTGTCGTCGTCGGCGGCCAGCAGCACCTCGAACGGCGCGCCGTTCTTGATTTGCGCGTAGAACTTGCCGGTGGCGCCGAACGAGGCCAGCACCTTGTGGCCGGTGTCCTGTTCGAAGCGGGCGGCGATGTCTTTCATCGGCGCGGCGAAATTGGCGGCGACGGCGACCTGCACCTCATCGGCGTGGGCGATATTGGCGGCGGCGAGGGCGATCAGTAAGGCGGTCAGGCGGAACATGGGAACTCCAGAGGTGAAGGATCGATATATAACGAAGTATATAACGGCATGCGCACCGGATGGGCCCGCCGCCATTTGCCCCACCTCGTTATACACAAGTCCGGACCAACGCCCAGCCGGTTTGAAAACACGTTTACATTCAATAAACTAACGCGCCCCTTGTAAACTTGC
>NZ_JBJXIB010000233.1:0-3156 GCF_046115965.1 Janthinobacterium sp. CG_23.3
CGTCGCCTCCAAGCGCCTAAAGGCGGGCTGGAACGCCGACTACCTTGGCAAGGTGTTGGGCCTGGCCATCTGATCCTTCATGCAATCGCCCTGGCGGCCTGGATACGCCGCTTCCCTGTGCGCGCGCAACGTCCCGGCCGCGATTTCCACAAATTCCAGGCGCCGGCGGCGTCCAAAAAATACCAGCGGCAAGCAGTCCGGGCTCGGGCCCTCGCGCTCTGCCCCGGGTTCGCGCCCCTGGTTTTGCCCCAAAAACCGCCATGTCGGGAGCTGACCCCGGCGTTGTCGCGTTGCCGGGGGAGGGCGTCAGCGACGTTTCGCTTTTGCCATTACAATCGACGCATGAGTACAATTCCAGCCGTTTCGCCCCAGCAGTCCCTTCCACGTTCGGCGTATCTGGGCGGCCTGTCGATCGCGGTCGGCGGCGCGGTGCTGTTTTCCACCAAGGCCATCGTCGCCAAGCTGTTGTACCGCTACCAGATCGACGCCGTGACCCTGATCGCTTTCCGCATGCTGTTTTCGCTGCCGGTGTTCGCCGCCGTGGCGCTGTGGAAGATGCGCACCGAGGCGCCGCTGGCGCCGCGCGACCGCTGGCGCCTGGTCGGCCTGGGCCTGGTCGGCTACTATTTGTCGAGCTTTCTCGATTTCCTCGGGCTGCAATACATTACGGTCGGGCTGGAACGGCTGATCCTGTTCCTCACCCCGACCTTCGTGCTGCTCATTAGTACGGTGTTCCTGAAGCACCACATCAGCCGGTTGCAGTGGCTGGCGCTGCTGGCCTCGTATTGCGGCATCGTGCTGGTGTTCGTCCACGATTTGCGGGGCGGCGCCGGCAATGTGGTGCTCGGCTCGCTGCTGGTGCTCGGGTCGGCCACCTCGTACGCGGTGTATCTGCTCGGTTCGGGCGAACTGGTCAAGCGCATCGGCGCGCTACGCCTGGTGTCGTACGCGATGTGCGTCTCCAGCGCCGCCTGCGTCGGCCAGTTTTTCCTGCTGCGCCCGGCGTCGATGTTGCTGCAGCCGCTGCCGGTGTACGGCCTGTCGCTGCTCAACGGCATCTTTTGCACGGTGTTGCCGGTGTTCATGACGATGACGGCGGTGCAGCGCATCGGCGCCGCCACGGCGTCCCAGGCCGGCATGATCGGCCCGGTGTCGACGCTGTTCCTGGGCGCGCTGGTGCTCGGCGAGCAAATCACGAACTGGCAGTTGGCCGGCACCAGCCTGGTGCTGGCCGGTATTTATATGTTATCGAAGAAATAGCCCCTTACCTCCCTCCATACGGACAGCTCACCATGACAACCCGCATCGCCCTGATTGCCCACGACAAGAAAAATGACGACATGATCGCGCTGGCCGGCGAATACATCGATTTCCTGCGCACCTGCACGCTGTCGGCCACCGGTACCACCGGTGGGCGCCTGATCGACGAGCTGGGTCTGGTGGTCGAGCGCAAGCATTCGGGTCCGTTCGGCGGCGACTTGCAGATCGGCTCGATGCTGGTCGAGGGCCGGATCGATTGCGTGGTGTTCCTGCGCGACCCGATGACGCCGCAGCCGCACGAGCCGGACATCAACGCGCTGGTGCGCGCCTGCGACGTGCACAACGTTGCCTGCGCCACCAATCTGGCGTCGGCCCACCTGGTGCTGTCGCAACTGGCGGCGCGCGCCGCCGCGCCAGCCTGACTTCAACTTCACAACGACAAGGAAGCCCCTATGACTAAGACGATCAGAATGCGCCGCGCCGGCGGTCCCGAAGTGATGGAATATGTCGACGTCGAGCTGGCCCCGCCCGCTCCCGGCGAGGCGCAGGTGCGGCACGAGGCGATCGGACTGAATTACATCGACGTCTATTTCCGCACCGGCCTGTACCCGCAAGAGTTGCCGGCCGGCCTGGGCAAGGAGGGCGCCGGCGTCGTCGAGGCGGTGGGCGAGGGCGTCACCGAGGTCAAGGTGGGCGACCGTGTCGCCTACGCGGGCGGGCCGAACGGCGCCTATGCGCAAGTGCGCAACGTGCCCGCGGCGATGCTGGTGGCGCTGCCGGAGAAGGTCGATTTCGACACGGCCGCGGCGATGATGTTGCAAGGCATGACGGCGCAGTATCTGCTGCACCGCACGGTGGCGCTGAAGGCCGGCGACACGGTGCTGTTCCACGCCGCCGCCGGCGGGGTCGGCCTGATCGCCAGCCAGTGGGCCAAGGTACTGGGCGTGACCCTGATCGGCACGGTCGGCTCGGACGACAAGGCGGAACTGGCCAGGGCGCACGGCGCCGCGCACGTGATTAACTACAACAGCGAGAATTTCGTCGAACGGGTGCGCGAGATTACCGGCGGCAAGGGCGTGCGCGCGGTCTACGACTCGATCGGCAAGGACACCTTCACCGGCTCGCTCGACTGCCTGGCGCCGCTGGGCACGATGGTCAGCTTCGGCAACGCGTCCGGGCCGGTGCCGCCGTTCTCGCTGGGCGAACTGACGTCGCGCGGCTCGCTGTTCATCACCCGTCCGTCGCTGTTCAGCTACATCGCCACGCGCGAGGATCTGCAGGCGACGGCGAGCTCGCTGTTCGGCATCGTCGCCAGCGGCGAAGTCAAGATTGCCATCAACCAGCGCTATAACCTGGCCGACGTGGCGCAAGCCCATACCGAGCTGGAGTCGCGCAAAACGACCGGCTCGTCCATTCTAGTGCCGTAGGAAATATGCGCGATGCTGACGACGAGGTGCCGGCGGGCGGGGGCGGCGACGGCTCGCCCAAGTTCGGCCGCCTGCTGATCGCGCTGGCGCTGGCGGTCTTGCTGATCGGCGCCATCACGCTGGGCGCCGAAGCGTACTATTCAAACCCGCGGCCTTAAATGCGGGGGGCAGACCCTCGGGGTCCGCCCCAATCCACCCAAGTTAAGAATTTTTCTTTAAAAGTAGAGCGAAATACAATAAAAATCTTGACATGCCAGTGAGGTAGGGCGCGGTCAGTGAGATTTTTTACCTCATTGGCCGCTATGTCCCTTGCCGCACTGTTCAACGATCTTGCCGCGCATTTGCAGTCCGTCGAATTCCTTCTGACGGCCCGGCATATTGAACACCCCGCCGCATTTTCCCGCCAGCGAAAATTGCCGTTGCCGGCGCTGGTCGCGTTGATGCTTACCGGTATGCGCATGAGCGTCCA
>NZ_JBJXIB010000234.1:0-3139 GCF_046115965.1 Janthinobacterium sp. CG_23.3
GAAAGTAGGTTATCGTCAGGCTTGTTATATTAAAAAGCCCCACCAGCCCCAGCGCGCTCAAGATCGCGCTGGGCGCCGGTGGGGCTTTTTTTCGTCCGCGTTTTGTTTTTGGTTGGCATCTGATCTCGCCTGCGCGGTGACAATCTGTGATAATTTCAATGTTTCCTTATGATATAGTTAAAAAACTATCAATCTTTCGGAATAAATAATGCATTTTTCTCCTAGATTTTTTGCTGCAACACTCGCACTAGTAACATCGTTTAGTGCGCAGGCGACAGCTTATTACGGTGAGTTGCCGACAAATACACCTATGCTTGCTGGCGATTTTATTGAGTCTGGCGGTGAGTACTGCGTCCTGCAGCAAGGCGACAGCAACTTGGTCGTCTATAAAAGGCCACGTTCTACTAGCTGTACCGGTGGTACGGTGATCTGGGCTTCCTACTCTGCCAACGCAACAAAAACCATCATGCAATCCGATGGCAACTTGGTGCAATATGACGACGCTAATAACTATAAATGGGCAAGCAACACTGGCGGCCGTGCTGCCGGCAACTACCGATTCGGCATTCATGCAACAACAGGGAGTCTTAACATTACTCTTTGGAATGCTGCGGGAACCTCCGGCACAACCATTTGGTCAACTCCAGCGGATCCAAATCCAACCCCGTCTACGCCTCCGACCAATCCACCTACCAATCCTAATCCTTGCCCTAGCGGCGGGAGTCCCGCGCTGTACACGGTTTGCGTGGCAGCTGGATGGCAATCCCAATTTACTTATCGCTTCTCCGCGTGCACAGCGCAACAGGCTCAAGTACTGGCTTGGCAAAACGGTTGGACTTGGGGCGCTTGCCGTTTCTAAGCCGTATTTAAGTCGCTTGTGAGATGAGATTCAGCTGCCGATATTTTTTCATCGGCAGCGTTTTAGCTGGATGCACGAATGAAAACTGTTCTTTTTTTTGTCATCGCCTCGGTATGCCTTCTGCTGATGCGAAACCATGATTTCGTCGAGTCCGTTAGCGCCAAAACCGCCATCAACGACAGTGCTCCCTCATCCATAGGGCCGGCCGGGATTTCCGGACCTGCTCTCGCGAGCCCATCCGGTTCACCCTTCGAGCGTCTTGCCGGAAATAAGGTTGATAAGCCCGCGCTCATCCTTGAGCGAAAAGAGCGGATGAAGAAGGGCGGCTATTTCACGCCAGAAGAATATTTTTCCATGTCGCTAACGCAGTTGACGGCGCGCGCCAAGTCCGGCGATATGTACGCGCGGCTCCAGTTAGCGCAACAGTATTACTTCGAAAGTAATTCGTTGGCATTTGAGGAGGGCTTCGATTTCGACATGAACTCGGCGGAGCTAGGTAAAAAGTACTTTTCCGACGCGGCGGTTGCCGGCCACGTTCTTATCACGTCTGTTCTGATTCAACTGTACGACGCCGAAGGTGACGCGCTACACGCTTATGCATGGCAGTTGTTTGCTGATCGGGTGGGAGCGAACTATCGAACACAGCAAGACCCTCGTCAATTGAGTGCCGCTGATCAGGAAAAAGCCAGACAGTTGGCGGCGCAGCTATTCAATCGCGCCATGCAGCCCTTGGCGCTCACACCGGCTGCCGGCGGCATTAAGTAGTAAGCGCTGCCGCCCAAGGGAACGCAGACGGCAGGTCTTATTCATTCGATCGCATATTTTTTTGTAAATAGTTGAAACCGACGGCGCAACTCTTGCGTATACCGTGCATGGCCCGGCATTTCGCCGCGCTATTCTGATCGGAGAATTCAATGAAACGCACATTTTCGCCTGCCGTCACCATTGCTATAGCCGCCCTGTTGGCCGCCAGCGCGAGCTTCGCGCACGCTTCGGGCGACGTTTCCGCCATCTCCGTCCCGGCCGGGCACGCAGAAGTGATGAGTGCGCTCGGTGCAGGCGATCTGACTTACGAATGCCGCGTCAAGGCAAACATGCCGGGTATGCATGAGTGGGTCTTCGCGGGGCCGAACGCGGTGCTGTATGACAAGAACAAAACACCCGTCGGCAAATATTATGGCGGCCCCACTTGGGAAGCCAACGATGGGAGTAAGGTGACCGGCAAGCAGCTTGCCGTCGCTCCCTCCGGAAATCCGGCGTCGATTCCGCTGCAACTCGTGCAGGCTAGCCCGTCAACCGGCACTGGTGCCATGGTAGGCATTACTTACATTCAGCGTATCAACACGAAGGGTGGCGTAGCGCCTGGTGACGCCTGCACGGCTGACACAGTAGGCGTAAAAAAGCTGGTGAAGTATGAAGCTGATTACGTTTTTTACAAAGCTTCCTGAGATTGCCTGGTCGGACACTCGCTGCCTGACCCCGGCACTGCCTCTGGTTTTGACCTCTTGCTTACGAGCGTTTGGGCACCTCGTGGCCGCCAACAGCTGCATCTCTTCCAGCGCCTTCGCTTGGCCCGGTGTCAGCGCCGCGGCGGCCGGCAGCGCGAGCGCGGCCGACGGCAGGCAGGTGAGCAACGTGCGTTTCATAATGCTGCTCTTTTAAGGCTTTTTATAGAAAATGTGGCAGGTCCGGCAGGTGCGCGACAAGGTGGTGGTGGTGTCGAAGTTCTTCGTCGCCACCGAGTTGGCGATCTCCAGACTTCCGCAAGTCGTGGGGCCGACCGCCTTGTTGTTGGCCGCCATCTGCAGGCCGATCTCGTCGGTCTCGCCGTAGGTGGCATTTTGCGGGCTGGTGATGCAGTTCGCCATTCGTTTGATCAAATCTACCAGTCCGGCAAAACGTCAGCGGCGAAGGGTGCCGGGGCGGGGCGGAGGCGATTCCTCAAATAATCCTTGCCAGTCCGCCCGGCGCTTTGCTATAGTTCGCCTCCCCGATGACAGGCACTAGATGCTGACCAGAAAGGGCCGGTCGGAAACGACGGGGTAGTGAAAATAGAAGTTGACTGAATAAGCGAAACGCTTCATACTCTTCTCTTTCTGCTGACGACAAACAAAACGCTTTGTTGAAAACGCAGAAAGCAGTACCGAACAAGTTCTTTAACAATTAACAGTCGATAAATGTGGGTATTTGATGAAGGTGCCGGCGGACTTCGGTTCGCCGCATACTTAAATTATCAAATGCTCACGAAGAAGAAATATAGGATGTTTCGCAAGAAACAGC
>NZ_JBJXIB010000235.1:0-2972 GCF_046115965.1 Janthinobacterium sp. CG_23.3
TGGCTTGGATTGAAGGATGTTCACGTGGCGGCGGAAACGATACGCACCCTACGCGAAATGGGGGCGCTCAAGAGTTGTGTATAACGAGGTGGGTTATGGGCCCACTCGTCACCGCCACGCGCACGTATCGTTTCCCGCTCAACAACGATGACTCTGCCATCACTCAATTGCACCTCCTCTTTCCATTTTTCGCTACCGCCCACGCACGCGCTCATACTAACCACCATGAAAAAAATCAAACCGACGGCAATGATCGTCTTTAAGCAAGAATTTTCGTCACACATGAGATACTCCTATCGAAGATCAACGCCGGGACGGCCTGCGGCAATTGCGGCTGGTCAGTGGCGCCGCCGGGTTCGACAGGCAACCACGCGACCAATAAAATGAAAAAGATAATAGTATTTTTGAAATAGTGCGAATTGGTTTTAGTCACTGGTTCCTAAAGAATCTCACAAAAAAGTTCGATGTCGCGGTACTTGAACGGCAGAGCGCCGCAACGTCCGCGCGAGGCCAGTCTGGTGTTCGGGGACGGATTGGTTAGCGCTGAGGATCGGTACGCATGGGCGCTTGCGCGATTCGTCACTCAAGGCATGAGTGTGCTGAGCGAGTAATGGTGATTGACAAAGAGATGTGGTGGAATCGGCGAGCGACAGGCACCGTATACCTGGTTGGAATGGCGGGCAGGCACAATTCAAGACGCTAGTTGTCGCACACCGTCAGGACCGGCCCCACCTGCCTGAGCGCGGGCCGTTTCCCCATACGGGCGCCGCCAGCTTGCTTTTCCCGCAAACCGACGAGTTGCGGCAGGTCCGCGCCGTCCCGGACCAGCAGGTTCGTCGAGCGCCGCGTGAAAGTGTCGGGCAGCCGTTCTTCCACCCAGATGCCGTTCCAGTAGACGTATTTCGAGTACATTTCGCACCCCGCCGTGAGCTCGACGCTGGACATTACCACCGGTGCGCCGTCCTCGACATCAAAAATCAACGGTACTTCGGGCAAGCCATCCGGGGATTTTTTGGTGGTGTTCCACACGATCATTTTCTTCGATCCGTTCGCCGGCTCAAGCCGAATTCGTTGCCTCTTTGGCTTGCCGACGCGATCGTTATGCGCCCATTCGCTGCCTTGCTCGAATACGGTCTCGCGCTCGATGACGATAATACGGCCGTCGCTTAGCTGCACCTCCTCTTTCCATATTTCGCTGCCGCCCCGGCATCCGCCGAGCGTAGCCAATAGCAGTGTCAAGCCAACGGAGCCAAGCGTTTGTGCCAAGCGGTGCGGCATGGAAGTTCTCCTTTGATGCTGTCGGCAGACGTGCGGAAACCCGCCTTCGAATTAAAGGATAGCAATTTGCTGGGAATGGAATTTACGATTACTCAAGGGAAAGTCACGCGGCGTGGCGAGCGCATGAAAACCAAGGGCAAGGGCCGGGGTTGGGCCTTCCCGCCTTGGCGCCGAGGGTCCGCGACCCCATGTTTGGGCCGCGGGCTTTTGTCGCGCCTTATTCGGCTTTGGCGGCCGCTTCGCGCAGCTTGTCTTTTTTACTCTTGCGCGCGCCCTTGACGCCGCCGTTGACGGTGTCGGTCGCGGCGTGCTCGACGATGACGGCGGCCGGCTCGACCGGCTCGAAGCCGGCGATGATTTCGCGCGCCAGCAGCACGTTCTGGCGCTTTTCGATCAGCCGGAAATGCGCCTCGGTGTCGGCGCTGACGAAGCTGACCGCGACGCCGCTGTGGCCGGCGCGGCCGGTGCGGCCGATGCGGTGGGTGTAGTCGACCGCCGAGCGCGGCAGGTCGTAGTTGACCACCGCCGGCAATTGCGCGATGTCGATGCCGCGCGCGGCAACATCGGTTGCCACCAGCACCTGGATGCGGCTGGCCTTGAAGTCGGACAGCACCTGGCTGCGCGCGCCCTGGCTGAACTCGCCGTGGAAGGGGTCGGCCTTGATGCCGTTGCGCTGCAGCTTCTCGGCCACGTGCTCGGCGGCGTATTTGGTGGCGACGAACACCAGCACGCGCTCCCATTTCTGTTCCAGGATCAAGTGCTTGAGCAGCATGGTGCGGCGCGACGCGTCGACGGCGATGGCGCGCTGCAAGATGTCGGGCGCGTCCTGCGGCGCCGATTCGACTTCGATGCGCACCGGCGCGCGCAGCAGCGTGTCGGCCAACGCCTGCACCTCGTCCGGGAAGGTGGCCGAAAAGAACAGGGTTTGGCGCTGCGCCGGCATCATGCCCAGCAGGCGGCCGATTTCGTCGCTGAAACCCAGGTCGAGCAAGCGGTCGGCCTCGTCCAGCACCAGCATGGACACGCCCGACAGTGTCAGCGCGTTGTGGTCGATCAGGTCGAGCAGGCGGCCCGGCGTGGCGACGACGATGTCGGCGCCGCCGCGCAGGTCCATCATCTGCGGATTGATCGACACGCCGCCAAACACGATGGCGGTCTTCAGCGGCACCGGCAGGTGCTTGGCCAGCTTGCGGATCGCCTCGCCCACCTGGGCCGCCAGTTCGCGCGTCGGCACCAGCACCAGCGCGCGCACTCGGCGCGGGCCGCTGGCCGGCGCCAGCATCGCCTGCAGCAGCGGCAGCGCGAACGCGGCCGTCTTGCCGGAGCCGGTCTGGGCCGCGCCCAGCAGGTCGCCGCCGCGCAAGATCACGGGAATCGCGCCGGCCTGGATCGCGGTCGGCGCGTTGTAGCCGACTTTGCCGGCGGCGCGCACGAGTGAGGGAATCAGACCCAGTGAGGAAAATGGCATATCGGGCCTTAGCATTCGAAAGTGTGGGATTGGCTGGCTGCGCAGCAAAACGCTGGCGCCATGCCGGTTGAGAGGTGCAAGGACGATAGTATAAATCAAAACCACGGGCGTAACCCCGGGGTCGGACCCCGCGTGCAGGGCGATTGCATGAAGGCGGAGCCGAGGCGATGAGCACAGCTTGTAGGTATCGCTTGTAAACTCTTTGAAAAAGGCGTTTACTCTCGAT
>NZ_JBJXIB010000236.1:0-2953 GCF_046115965.1 Janthinobacterium sp. CG_23.3
ATCGGCCGCGCCACGCCCTACCGCAGCAGCGGCGTGGACGGCCACGGCCACCTGCTGCACCCGCGCCCGACCGTGCACGGCCAGCAAACGGCCATTGTCGTCGGCCCGCCTGGCAGCGTTATCCACACCGACCGCGACCACCGCATCCTGGTGCAGATGCACTGGCAGCGCGGCGCCGGCAGCCACAGCCGCCTCGACCACCCGGCGCCGGACGGCCACAGCGGCGCGCCGGCCGACCACCGCGCCGGCACCTGGGTGCGCGTGGCCACGCCGATCGCCCCGGTGGCGGGCGCCAACTGGGGCGCCAACGCGCTACCCCGCGTCGGCCAGGAAGTGCTGGTGGACTTCTTTGAAGGTAACATCGACCGTCCCGTCGTCATCGGCACCGTCTACAACGGCAAGGGCCAGCCCGACGCGCAGCACAACCAGGCGTTCAAGGGCGCCGGCGCGGCCACCGGCAACGCCCCGGCCTGGTTCCCCGGCGAGGGCGGCGGCCACGCCCACCCGGCCGTGCTGTCGGGCTTGAAATCGCAGGCGATGGCCAGCAGCCAGAGCGGCGCCGGCGCCTACAACCAGTTGGTGTTCGACGACAGCCCCGGCCAGCCACGGCTGTCGCTGCAGCGCCACGCCAAGGCGCACCGCGGCAACGACGAGCTAAACCTGGGCCACCTGCGCCACCAGAGCGACAACCAGCGCCTGGCCAAAGCCGGCTTCGGCGCCGAATTGAAAACCGAGCACGCCGCCGCGCTGCGCGCCGGCCAAGGGATGCTGCTGTCGAGCGACGCCCGCAACGGCGCCAGCGGCAGCCAGCTCGACTCGAAGGAGGCGCAGGCGCAGATCGAACGCAGCCACGAACTGCAACTGAGCATGGCCGGCACCGCGCAAAAGCACAACGCCGGCATCAAGGACGACAAGGGCCAGGCCGAGCCGGCACCGGACCAATTGCCGGCGATCGCCCAGATGGCCAACAGCGTCGAGGTACTCAAGGGCACGGACGGCGGCGGCGGGCAGACTCCGGTGACGGCCTACACGGAGGCGCAGTTGCAACTGTCGAGCCCGGCGGGCATCGCCGCGACCACGCCGGCCAACGCCATCCTCGCCGCCGGCAACACCGGCAGCGTCACCGCCGGGCAGGACATCAACTTCGCCGCGCAGGGCAACAGCTATTACCTGGTGAAGGCGGGCATCGGTTTGTTCACCTACGGCAAGGCCGGCAACAAAGACAAGCCGAACCAGGAAACCGGCATCAAATTGCACGCGGCGACCGGCAAGGTCAGCAGCCAGAGCCAGTCGGACAAGACCAGCATCACCGCCGACAAGGCCGTCACCGTGGCTAGCGTTACCCAGAGCGTCAACATCGCCGCGAAAGAGCACCTGCTGATGACGGCGCAAGGCGCCTATTTGAAGCTCGAGGGCGGCAATATCATGATTCACGGGCCGGGAAAGATGGATTTCAAGGCCAGTATGAAGGAGTTGGCGGGGCCGGTAAGCGTGCCCAACCTTGAAGTCGCCAATAAAATACATGAGCTAAATATAAAAAGAAATTTGGAAATCGAGTATGTGGATGCGGATGGAAATCCATTGAAAAATGAGTCCATCGATCTAAGTCTATTTTCGAAAAATAGGACACAAGTAACATTGGATGCAAGCGGTAAGGCCGTAATTAAAAATGCTCCGTTTGGGCCACTTCGAGCTAATCAGCCAAAACGAAAATAAAAACAATGTAAAGTGAAAAAATAAAATAAAAGACATTTTATTTATTTTGTTAAATTAATTAAAGAATTCGGGTCAGAAAACGACATAAAATAATTCGCCTAAAGCGCCGTGATGCAATATGTTATTTGTATCTATCTAAATAAGATACGCCGGTAAGAACTAAGCGAGAATGAAGGAATAGAAAATGAACGAAAAAATCGCAGCTAGGGACAACGCCAAAACATCGCAAGAAGTCTGTATCGATTTGCCGGGCGAGTCTGTACAATGTTGGCGCTCGAACGATAATATAAAAGTGATTCTACGTAAACATCGTGATGTATTTTTTGACATTAATCTTAAACGAGGCACATCTTATACGGTTGAGTCGCTATCCGAATTTTACTGTCCTCGTGATAAGAAACTTTTGAAAAAAACGATCTTTCAAGACGGCGAGCGCCTCCATCTTTGGATTGGTCGCGAGTTTAAAGGATATCTGGTACTTAAGAAAGATGTCACGGTCATGGCAACTTTTGAAGCCAATAAACTTGATTCAAAAAAGTATGATGACAATCCCAAGACGAAGCCAGAACCGCTAATGGTTGTTATGGGCACGAAGGAGCTTTCCTCATCGCTGTCTTGTACCGTCAACGATCCTTTTGGAGTGTCTGCCACACAAGAACTTTTCAAACCAATGTTTGATCCGAAAATGTCGTTTCTAAAAAGCTACGGTACTGATTTTGATTATCAATATACTGAACAACAGCCCGAGATCGGGGAGTATGTTTGTGTTACCGATGCTTTATCCAGTGAAATTCAACCTCAGGTACTCAAGCAACTGGATAGCGGGCAGGCGGTTGAAGGAGCCACTCAAAAAATATTTAATCCTCCCCCAAACGGCGAATCAAAATCAAACTTATACAAGGCAATAGCTGCGGCATTTTCCTATATCTCTGGAAACGAGTATTTAACAGCGAATTCGGTTAAAGAGACTGCGGGGTTTTTTCAGGAAAATTGGAGGCAGTTGAATAAGGTCCTAATGTCGGTCCGCATCGAAAAAAGAGCTATTGGGAAATATAGAGTGTTATTCAAAGGGATTCCCATAACAAGAGTTGTTGCGCAGGTATTTAGAGGCCCAAAAGCAAAAACGACATATCAAAGATCACCTGTGACTATTCAGCCTGAGCGTACAGCGTAGAAAGTTGTTGTAAACGAATCGTGGATAACGCATCATGCGTGCATGCCACCAAAACCGCCCCGC
>NZ_JBJXIB010000237.1:0-2875 GCF_046115965.1 Janthinobacterium sp. CG_23.3
CGGGGCGGTTTTGGTGGCATGCACGCATGATGCGTTATCCACGATTCGTTTACAACAACTTTCTACGCTGTACGCTCAGGCTGAATAGTCACGGCCAAGCTTATGCAGTGCGAGAACCTCCACGCGTTTGTTAATGATTTTTCCGGTACCCCCGTGCAAAAACGAGTGCATACCCCGACTGTGTTGAGAACGTAATGCAGGGGGGATTATGAGTTCAGCCATTTTTGTTCCGATAGCTTCCGTCGCTGACCACCCCAATGTATGCTCCGCTTGCGCATTCCACTCGGTGATCACGCCCAGGTGGTCCATACCGACAAAGGCATCATTCGCGTTTTGAATTAGGAGCCGGATTTTTTCTGCCTGGCTGCGTTTTAGCTCGTTGCCAGCTCGATCTTCAGTGACGTCTTGAATCACGCCCGTATAGATCACCTCTGAGATGGACGAAGCCGTTGGCGAAGCATCGAACCGTACCCACCTATTCGAACCATCCGGCGGCAGTAGGCGACACTCATAGGCCCACGCGGTATTGTGCTGTGCGGATTCGCGTATCACCTGCGCAAACTCATTTTTATCGTCCGCGTGAACACCCATTTGAGTCCAGTTCAGCAAGACATCGTCGCAATGAATGGAAAAGAGTTGCTCGAATTTTTGCGAAATATAGTGAATGCCTATCTCACCGTCTGTCCGGCAGTACATTTGAAAGAGCGCCACGGGCACGCTGACAGTAATTTGCTCCAATCGAGTCGCGTAGTTTTTTATCTCATTTTTTGCTTGTGTAGAAAGGGTTACATCCCGAGACACTGATAGTATCTTTTCAACCTTTCCATCTAAATCAAAGATTGGTGTCACCATTACATCCCACCATTTCTGCGCTCCTTTGGCAGTAGGGCAGAACGCCTCAAAGCGTCCGTTCTTGCCACTGCGTGCAACGTCCAGTGCAGAATGGACCTCGCCTTGGATTTGAGCAGGCCATAAACTCGCCCATTGCTTGCCTATTAAATCGGCGCAGTCGTCAATTTCCATCAGGCATTGCCCGTTCCTGTTCATCGCAAGAAGGTTGCCGTTTAGGTCGACAATCTTGACGCAGTCTGGGCTGCTTTCGAAAAGCTGGCTTGCTACATAAAGCTGGTTAGCCAGATCTGTAGCGTCGCCGTTGAGATTCACAAGGAGGCTTCCCGCAACAGCGTCTAGTGCAGCTAACTCTGCGCGGCGATTTTGGCCCTCCTCTTCCTGAGCAGTAACATCGCGTGCCGCACAGTAAAATCGATCTGAAGTCACAATTCGGGCATTCCATTCGATCCAATGGATCCCCCCATCGCGGTGAATATAGCGATTCCGAAAGCCGACCGTAGCGTTACCTGCGTAAAGTGATGCGGCCTCTGCGACAGTGCGCGAGTGATCCTCAGGATGTACGAAGTCCAAGGATGGTTTTGAAGTTAGTTCGGACTTTGTCCAACCAAGCAAGTCAGTCCACGCAGGACTCACATGGACCAAAAACCCCTTTGAGTCGGCAATTGCCAATAAATCTGGCGACAGGTCAAAATAGGCATCACGATCGCTTTCCGCTCGTTTTTGTTTTGATATGTCAATAATTTGCGAAATGAAAAAATCTGGAGCGAGATTGCTATTCCTTCCAACAGAAACTGTTAACAAGGTCCAAACGACAGTACCATCTTTTCGTATATATCGCTTTTCCAAGTTATAAGAACTAATATTTCCTTTTAATAGTTCAGCAACAAGGGTGAGGTCGCTGTCCAAATCCTCTGGGTGGGTAATATCTTGAAAACGCAGGGTTAAAAGTTCAGGTTTTCCATATCCAACGATTTCACACAGTGCATCATTCACATCCATCCAACGACCAGTAAGGCCGACTAGCGCCATTCCGATGGCGGAATCCATAAATGCGCTATGAAACTGGTCGCTGCGGAATGACTTTATAGATATCATTTGAAAAATATTTTCCAGGTGCAATTTATTTGCAACCTTATTTGTGGGCAACTAACCCGAGGCGCAACTAAAAAAGTGATCCATCAAGGATAATGGTGAATTATCTCATAGGCAAGTGTTCTTCTTTGCACGGGTATATCTTGGCGTCCCTTGTGCACACAGTTGCGTGCTTCGAAAAGCCAAACCGGCTATGTCATGATGGCTGGGTCCGCCACGCGTTGGTAGCCTTCGACCCAGCGCTTGCTCTCGATCAGGCCCGGACTGACGCCATCGGCGCCGCGCTTCTCGCGCGCCCACATCCACTTGTCGAGCACGCCTAAGGACTCGCGCCGCGCCGTGACCAGGTAAGTCGGGTGCGGGTACATGCCGCCCCGCGCCTCGTAATTGAGCGGCCCGAGCCCGTCGATCTCCTGACCGTCGAAATCGAGTTCCGTTGAGTCCTGGATGCACAACACCACCGGCTGCGCGCGCATGCGCTCCTCGGTATGCTCCCAGTGCGGGGCAAGTATCGCTTCCCATTCTACTTCGACATTGCCCAAGAAGCGGTCGGCTGCGCAGGTTTCGCCCCAGCTATCGCACGCATCCGGAATGCTGGCCGTCGGCTTGGCCGAAAATTGTTCCATCATTCGCTTCGCCCTCTTGTTGAGGCGGGCATCACCAAGATCCACTTCCGCGAATCCCTGCTCCGTTCCCTGTGGCGCTACCTTGGTCACGCGGCCGCCGAAATTTCGAAAGTAAACGCGAATTCGGCGAAATTTACAACCGCTCTGCGCAACCCATTGAATGTAAACGGTTTTTCGGGCTCTATGCCGTTTTGTATGGAAATTGACTTCCGGATCGGTAGCGGGTACCCGCTTTCATAAGCGGTGCAGCTGGGCGTAACAGGTTCTGTGGCAAATGCTTTAGCTTGGACATGCGGAGATAGGCG
>NZ_JBJXIB010000238.1:0-2810 GCF_046115965.1 Janthinobacterium sp. CG_23.3
CAGCACCGTCTTGCCCTCGGCCTTGATTTTCACCAGCAGCTCGCGCAGCGCCAGCTTCTCGGTGGCGTTCATGCCGGCGGCCGGCTCGTCCAGGGCCAGCAGTTGCGGGTCCGTCGCCAGCGCCCGCGCGATCTCCAGGCGGCGCTGGTCGCCGTAGGACAGGAAGCGCGAGGTGCGGTTGGCGAACTGGCCGATGCCGACGAAGTCCAGCAGTTCCTGGGCGCGGATGCGGATGCCCGCCTCCTCCTCGCGCGCCGCCTTGTGGCGGAACACCGCGCCGAACACGCCCTGGTGCGAGCGCACGTGGCGCCCCACCATGACGTTTTCCAGCGCCGTCATCTCGCCGAACAGGCGGATGTTCTGGAACGTGCGCGCGATGCCGGCCTTGGCCACCTCGTGCGGCGCCGACGGCGAGTACGGCTTGCCGGCCAGCTCGAAGGTGCCGGTGTCGGGCTGGTACAGCCCGGTGATGACGTTGAAGAAGGTCGTCTTGCCGGCGCCGTTGGGGCCGATCAGGCCGTAGATCTGGCCCTTGGTGATCGTGATGCCGACGTCGGTCAAGGCTTGCAGGCCGCCGAAGCGCTTGTTCACGCCGGCGATGTTGAGAATGGTCTGTTCGCTCATCTGTGTCTCTCCCTTACGCCGCCATTACGCCGGTCGATGGATCTGGTTTGTCTGTGTCGCGGTCGGGGCGGTCCTCATGCTTGGGCGCCGGCCACAGGCCGGCCGGGCGGTTCAGCATGATCAGCACCATCGCCAGGCCGTACAGCAACTGGCGCAGCACTTCGGCTTCGATCAGCACCTTGCCGAACAGCGCGTTCTGCGCCGGCTCGACGATGTGCCGCAGCACCTCCGGCAGCGCCGCCAGCAGCACGCCGCCCATGATCACGCCCGGGATGTGGCCGATACCGCCCAGCACCACCATCGCCAGCACCGCGATCGACTCCGTCAGCGAGAACGACTCCGGCGACACGAAACCCTGGAACGACGCGAACATCGCCCCGGCCACGCCGCCGAACGAGGCGCCCATCGAGAACGCCAGCAACTTGACGTTGCGGGTGTTGATGCCCATCGCCTTGGCGGCGATTTCGTCTTCGCGGATCGCCACCCAGGCGCGGCCCAGGCGCGAATGCTGCAGCCGCGTCGTCACGAAGACGATGGCGATGCACAGGAACAGGAACAGGAAGTAGTACGCGTTCACCGACGGCATCGAGAAACCGCCGACCACCACGGTGGCCTTGGAACCGGCCTCGCCGCCCAGCGACACGCCGAAGATGCGGATCGGGTCGATCAGGTTGATACCCTGCGGGCCGTTGGTGAAGTTGATCGGCTCGTTGAGGTTGTTCATGAAGATGCGGATGATCTCGCCGAAGCCCAGCGTGACGATGGCCAGGTAGTCGCCGCGCAGTTTCAAGGTCGGCGCGCCCAGCAGCGCGCCGAACAGGCCGGCCACGGCCGCCGACAGCGGCACGATCAGCCACACCGACAGGTGGATGCCGTTGGCGCGGATGTCCTCCCCCATCACGCCGACCAGGAAGTCGCCGACCAGCGGATACTGGTTGACGACCGATTCCAGCAGCGCCGCGAATTGCGGCGAGGCCAACAGGCCGGTCATGTAGGCGCCCACCGCGTAGAACGCGATGTAACCCAGGTCGAGCAGGCCGGCGAAGCCGACCACGATGTTCAGCCCCAGCGCCAGCATGATGTAGAGCAGCGCGATGTCGATGATGCGCACCCACGAGTTGCCGAACTGGGCGGCGAAGAACGGGAAGACCATCAAGCCCAGCAGGATCACGCCCATGCTGGTGTAGGCCTTGCCCGGATTGTTTTTGACGTCGAAGTCGAAGAAACTTGCCATGATTGTTTTCCTTAAACTTAAGCGCGGTCGGCGACGCGTTCACCCATGATGCCGGAAGGCCGGATCGTGAGGACGATGATGAGGACCACGAAAGCGAAGATGTCCTGGTAGTGGCTGCCGAGGAAGCCGCCGGTGAGGTCGCCGATGTAACCGGCGCCCAGGCTTTCGATAATGCCCAGCACGATGCCGCCGATCATGGCGCCGTAAATGTTGCCGATACCGCCCAACACCGCCGCCGAGAACGCCTTCAAGCCCGGCACGAAGCCCATCGCGAACTGGATCGACGAATAGTTCGCGCCCCACATCACGCCGGCCACCGCGGCCAGCGCGGCGCCGATGGCGAACGTGGCGACGATGACCTTGTTCGAGTCCACGCCCATCAGGCCGGCCACGCGCGGGTTTTCGGCCGTGGCGCGCATGGCCCGGCCCATCTTGGTTTTTTCAACCAGCAACACCAGCGAGCCCATCGACAACGCGGCCAGGGCCAGCAGCAGCACCTGGGTTTGCGAGATCAGCGCGCCGCCGATGGTGATCGGCTCCGACGACAGCAGTTGCGGGAACGGCAGCGGGTTGCGGCCCCAGATCATCATGGCGAACGTTTGCAGCAGGATGGACACGCCGATCGCCGTGATCAACGGTGCCAGCCGGGGCGCGTTGCGCAGGCGGCGGTAGGCCACGCGTTCGATCAGGATGTTGACCAGCATACACACGGGAATCGCGCCGGCGATGGCGATGGCCAACTTGACGTAGCCGGGCAAGTCGGGCGCGTAGGAATTGAGGAGGTTGAGAATGGTCAGACCTGCCATTGCACCGATCATCAGTACGTCGCCGTGGGCGAAGTTGATCAGGTTGAGTACGCCATACACCATCGTATAGCCCAGGGCGACCAGCGCGTACATGCTGCCCAGCACCAAGCCGTTGATGATTTGTTGGATAAATGTATCCATGTTTT
>NZ_JBJXIB010000239.1:0-2720 GCF_046115965.1 Janthinobacterium sp. CG_23.3
GCGGGGCGGTTTTGGTGGCATGCACGCATGATGCGTTATCCACGATTCGTTTACAACAACTTTCTACGCTGTACGCTCAGGCTGAATAGTCACGGGCCAAGTTCATTGATGTAGAAATAGCGTGGCTATTTAGGGCGGCTTGCTGCGGTTGCAAGCAAGCCGCCGGCCAGCCTACAAACGCACCCAATTGCCCTTGTACAGGATCGGTCCGCTCGGTCCGTTCGGGTCCGGCGAGCCGCCCCTTGGCTCCAGGCTGACCGCCAGCAGCGCGACGTCGGCGCCGATGGCGCGCTCGGACAGCGCCAGCCTGACGCCGCCCTTGGCCGCCAGCAAGCCCAGCGAACGCGGATTGCCGCTCTTCGGCACCGCCCACAATTGCAGCGTCTTGTCGTCGGCCACGGCGCCGCCGCCCAGCATGCGCACGTCCAGCGCGCCGTGGCGGCTGTCGGCGGTAAGCACCAGCGCGGTGCGGGCTTGCTCGTCGTTCAGCGTGGCGATGTAGTTGATCTCGGGCGCGTTCAGCGTCGTCGTCACCAGCGCCACCACCAGCAGCGCCGCGACGGCGCTCGAGGCCGCTCCCAACGAGCGCCAGAACCTCAGCGACTCGCTGCGCCAGAACTGCCAGGCCGGCGCGGCGCGCAAGCCCAGGCGTTGTTCGATGGCGCGCCAGACCTGGCGCGGCGGCGCCACCGGCGTGGCGAACTCGGCCATGGGGGCGATGCGCTGCTGCCACTCGACGGTGAGGTTGCGCAGGTCGGCGTCCTGGCGCATCCAGCCTTCGAAGCGACGGCGCGCGCCGCCCTTGAGCGTGCCCAGCACGTACTCGGCCGCCAGTTTTTGCCGCAATGGCTCGTTGCCGCGGATATTCATCTGGTCTCCCGTTTCGCCAGGCAGGTGCGCAGGCGCTCCAGGCCGCGGCGGATCCAGGTCTTGACGGTGCCGATTGGCAGGGACATTTGTTGCGCCACTTCACTATGCGACAAATCGTGGAAATATGCCAGCGCGATCACCTGCCGGTGCAGGCCCTCCAGCGCCGACATGCAATGTGCCAGCGCCTTGGCGTCGCCACTGATTTGCAAGGCCTCGATGGGCGTCGCTTGGGGATCTTGTAGGGCGTTCATGACTTCGCTATCAAATTGGTCGGCATCGATTTCAACGGTGTCGTCGCTACGGCGCAGCAGATCGAAGGCCTTGTTGCGCACGATCGTCGCCATCCAGGTCATCGGCGCCGCCAGATGGCTTTGGTAGCTGGCGGCGTTGTTCCAGACGGCGACGAAGCCCTCTTGCAAGGCTTCTTCAGCAAGCTCTTGCTTATTCAATATACGCAGCGCGAAGCCAAACAGTTTCGTCGATGTTGCGTCGTAGAGCAAGCGGAAGGCGGCGCCGTCGCGCTGCGCCACGGCGAGCAACCAGGTTTTTAATTGTTGCGGGTCGAGCTGGGGGACGGTGGAGGACACTGCTGGCCTTCGTGGTGTGGACGCGAAACTTGATCGTATACCAACTTCGGCGCGGGCGGCAACACGCATGTGTGGGTAATCGCGCAAATATTGCAATTGCTACTGGAAAGATTTTGCCGTTTCAGTCAAGCTCTTTGGCATGACGATCGACTATTTGGCAAAGGACACTATGCGGCAAGCACATCGTTTGACGGGAATCGGCCGGGCGCTGCTGGCGGGCGCGTTGTTGTGCGCGGGCGGCGCCGCGCAGGCGCAATTACGGCCCGACATGGGCAAATTCCTCGCCACCGGCGGCGTTACCCAGCTCGAGGGCGCCGGCGGCGGCGGCCTGACCCCGTGGGCGCTGATCACCGGCTACGGCAGCCGCGACGGCTATGGCGCGAACGCCCACTACACCGGCGTGCGCACCCAGGACTACGCGCTCGACACTTATGGCGTGGCGGCCGGCGTGGCCGACCGGGTCGAGCTGTCGCTGGCGCGGCAGCAGTTCCGGGGCAGCCTGGCGCCGCTGGACGCCTTGCGCATCGAGCAAGACATCATCGGCGTCAAGGTCAAGCTGGCCGGCGACGCGGTTTACGACCAGGACCGCCTGTTGCCGCAGATCGCCGCGGGTTTGATGTACAAACGTAACAAAGGCGTCGGCGGCCTGGGCGCGCTGGGTGTGAGCAATGTTAAACAATTGGGGGCGAAGGACGACCGCGGCGTCGACTATTACGTCGCGGCGACCAAGATCCTGTTCGAGCAGAGCTTGCTGTTGAACGGCACCGTGCGCGCGACCAAGGCCAACCAGATGGGCATTCTCGGCTTCGGCGGCGACAAGGGCGACAACTACCAGGCGATGGTCGAGGTGTCGGCGGCCTACCTGGTCAACCGCAAGCTGGCCGCCGGCGTCGAGTACCGCCGCAAGCCGCACAACCTGGGCGTGGACGAGGAGAAGGCGTATTACGACGCGTTTGTCGCCTATTTCCCGAACAAGCATGTGTCGGTGACGGCCGCGTACGCCGCTCTGGGCGACATCACGGTGTTCAACCCGACCCGCCAGCGCGGTGTGTATTTGTCGTTGCAGGCGGGGTTTTAAATGCCGGGGTCAGACTCTCATGCCGTTCAGTTGAGGATTGTCGCCGACCTACGGAATCATAACTTAGCGGCCCCAAGGTTACGCTTGTGGATTCGTGACTGTTCAGCCGCTATGCGGCAAGCGGGATAGGATTACCGTTGAAGGCCCGGAGCAGAACCTCAAGCATGCCATGGCCTTGCTTGCGT
>NZ_JBJXIB010000240.1:0-2693 GCF_046115965.1 Janthinobacterium sp. CG_23.3
GGCGCTGGCGCGCCTGCCGGCGCGCCAGCGCCCGCCGTACCAGGCGCTGGGCGCCATCGGCGGCGCGCTGAGCAACCCCGCCGCCAGCGGACCGGGCCTGTACCTGATCGAGTTTAGCGTCGACAACCAGCCGCGCGCCTACAGCGGCCAGACCAGGGACCTGCGCCAGCGCCTGCAGCAGCACCTGCTGTGCGCGCGGATGATGGGGCTGTCGCTGGCCAAGCACAAGGTCTACGTGGCGCAAATGCCGACCCTCAGCGATCCGCAACGGCGCGCGCTGGAACGGCGCATCCACACCGACATGTTCGCCAACAACGCCAACGTGCTGACCAACCAGCGCCGCGAAATGGAGCAGGAAATCCTCGGCTACGAATGGTAGGGCCGGGCGGCCCTGGCATCTGGCTTGGTTCGAATCAACACCACAACAGGGAGTAGCACCATGCATAAGAGTGACTGCACATGCGGCGCGTGCCGCGAAACCGGCGCCTTTGAAGTGCTGGAGTTCGGCCGGCAAAGCTGGGGCTTCCTCGAAGTCGCCGACGAAAGCCCGTTCAGCGAAGCCGAGGAAATGGAACTGGCGATGGAGTTGCTGTCGGTGGCGAGCGAGGCTGAACTCGACCAATTCCTCGGAAAAATGTTCAAGGGCATCTGGAAGGGCGTCAAAAAAGTCGGCTCCTTCGTCGGCAAGGTCGCCAAGCCGCTGGGCGGCGCCCTGAAGGCCATCGCCAAGCAAGCGCTGCCCCTGGTCGGCGGCGCGCTCGGCAGCATGATCCCGATACCCGGCGTCGGCACGGCGCTGGGCAGCGCGCTGGGCAGCGCCGTCAGCCAGGCCCTGGAAGTTGAACTCGAAGGCATGCACTACGAGCAGCGGGAGATGGAAATGGCGCGCCGTTTCGTGCGCATCGCCGGCAGCGCGGCGCGCCTGGCGGCCGACGGCGACGGCAGCCCGAGCGCGCTGCGGGACGCGCTGGCGCAGGCGGTGCGCCGGCACGTGCCCGACGCCGCGGCGGCGCACATGCAAACCGAGGGCGCGCAAGAGGGCGAAGCCGAGACGCAGAGCGGGCGCTGGCGCCGGCGCGGCAACAACATCGTCGTCATGGGCGACTGGTGACGCCGGCGGTATCACGGCTTCGCCACAAGCGCCCTGGCCTTGCGGCGGATCTGCAAGGCGCGGTCGGTCACGCCCAGACGCAGCGCGGCGCGCTGGTTGTTGTCGCCTTCCTGCTGTAGCACCAGTTGTATCGCCATCTCGGCGGCGGTCTGGCTGATGCGCGACAGGCCGATGCCCAGGTCGATGGCGTGGCCGATCGCCGCTTCGAAATAGCGGTCCGGCCACGCCGCCGCCGCCGCCGCCTGCCGCTCGTCCGGCGGCAAGTCGCCGATGGTGATCGGGCCGGGGCCGCTGTGGCGCTGCCAGACCCGGGTGACGGCCTGGCGCAGGTCGCGCACATTGCCGGGATAGTCGCGGGTGAGGAAATACTCGCGCACGGCCGGATCGAGCTCGCAAGCCTGGCCCTGGGCCGACAGTTGCGCCAGGAAATGCGCGACCAGCGGCAGGATGTCGCCGGGGCGTTCGCGCAGCGGCGGCGGCCGGCAGCGCCAGCCGGCGATACGGTAATACAAGTCGGCGCGGAAACCGCCGGCCGCCACCTCCGCCTCCAGGTCGCGGTTGGTGGCGCAGACCAGGCGGAACTGGCTCGGTTGCCAGGTGTTGCTGCCGACCCGTTTGTACTTGCGTTCCTGTATCGCGCGCAGCAACTGCGCCTGCATCGCCAACGGCAATTCGCCTACCTCGTCGAGAAACAGCACGCCGCCGTCGGCCATGGCGAAGGCGCCGTCGCGCGGGTTGGCCGCGCCGGTAAAGGCGCCGCGCTCGTGGCCGAACAGTTCGCTGCCGGCCAGTTCCGGCGACAGCGTGGTGCAGTCGAGTACCGTCAGCTCGCCCTTGTAGTCGCCCAGCGCATGGATCAGCTGCGCGATCACATCCTTGCCGGTGCCGGTCTCGCCGGTGATCAGCACCGACGCCTGGGTGAAGGCCGCCGCCTCGACCACGCTGCGCACCAGCGCGCGCCACGGCGCGCTGGCGCCGACCAGGCGGCCGCGCACCTGGCTCGAATCGGCCAGTCGCTGCACCGCGTCCCAGCGGCTCAGGCGCGCCAGCACCTGCTCGGCGCAGACCGAGCCGGGCGGCCACAGCAGCAAATCGGCGGCGCCGGCGTCCAGCACGGCGCGCATATCGGACACCGGCAGCGCTTGCGCCGAGGTTGAAATGGCCAGCACCGTGGCTTGGGCGCAGCGCAGGCGCAGCGCCGCGAGCAGCGCCGCGTCGGGCTGGTCGAACAACACCACGCCGCAGCCGGAGGGGCAGGGCGGCATTGCCTGGATGGTTACCTGAGCCTGCTTCAAGGCCGAGGCCAGCGTGCCGCCGTTGCCGGCCTGCGTCTGCTGCGGGGTATCCAGCCAAACCGAGAGCGCCATGAAACGTCCATCCAAGCTGAGCGAGTCTTCCGATACTGATTAATACTGCTGCGGTGGTGAGGGACTATAGAGGCGGGCCGGGCGCGCGCGTTTGATATGCGCCAATCGCGCGCAGCGAGGGGGCTAGGAGTCTGCGCGGCAGACAATTCTTGCGCTGACCATGTGACGCGCTTCTTGCCTGCGTCGATGGCGATTCACTTTCGCACTCGAAAGTG
>NZ_JBJXIB010000241.1:0-2691 GCF_046115965.1 Janthinobacterium sp. CG_23.3
ATGGCAAGTTTACAAGGGGCGCGTTAGTTTATTGAATGTAAACGTGTTTTCAAACCGGCTGGGCGTTGGTCCGGACTTGTGTATAACGAGGTGGGTAGTAACTGCATAAATCATTATGTGCGGCCGGCTCGGTCGGTCAGCGTTTTTATTTCAATGTCCTCATTAAAAATTTTTTTATTAAAAATTTAAGTCCTAATTAGTGTATTGTAAAAATATTAAATTTAATTTGCGGAGATATCATGAAATCAAAAAAATTTTTTAGAATATACTATTTTTTCCGTGGCTTTTTTTTATCGTTATGGCTCTATTGGGATGTCAAGATAGAGAGTTTTTATTGGATACTGAGCCAAGAATTGGGAATACTGTTTCACTAACAATTACTGGCTATAATTATACCAATAGATACATTGATGATTTTTATGTTGGCAGTAGTGGAGGCGGCAACCTCTACGTGAGTTCGTCGAACGGAGGAGGCGGGAGTAGCGTTTGCTGTGCATCCTATGTCATTGGTGCCACGTTGTGGAAACCAATAGTTCGCTGGCAAGTTGGCGGGTGTACTTACAACCATGTCGTTATACATAAGTCAGCCCAGCCCGTCGCGGAGCGAGCGTAGTGTCTCGGCGGCAGCGAACACTTGATCAAGCCCGCGCCAGATTGTCTTGGCGCCCGGCTCGCCGTCGCTCTTGCGGCCGAGGAATCCGCCCAGCTGCGCAATCAGTCGCACAACCTCATTCAATGTCGGTGGATTGGCGGGCATCTTTTTCTTGGTCAATAGGTAGGCGCCGCGGATCTCGTCGGGATCGAAGAACAGCGATGCGTCCAGGTCTGGGCACGTTCGTCCCTTGCGCATCAGATACGTCACGCGCCAGGCTACCACCATGAACAAGGCCAAGGCACGCTCGAGGCGCTCAAAGCTCGACAGCTGTAGCGCCTCGACTTCGCAGCCGTTTTTCAGAACATGGAAATAAATTTCTATTTCCCAGCGCGCCCGATACCAGTTGATCAGTTCGACCGCTTGTTCTTGCGACGCGACGGTGCGGTTCGTCAGCAAACGCCATTCGATTGGATTGACGCCAGCGGGCGCCCCTACTTCGCGCGCCACGACACAGGTGACGGTGATGCGCCCCTTGTTCCCATCCTTGATCTCGACCTCGCGCGCCCACAGTTGCTGGCGCACGGCACGCCCCTTCTGGTTTTCCCGCGAGCCGACGGCGAACGCGATCTCGCCCAGCGGCGCCCCTGCCGTCGTCGCCTCCCACAATTTGGCGCCATCCTCGTCGGGCAGGCAGCGGTTATGCTTGGCCCGCACCAGCCAGTCGGCCGGGGTGCCCAGATCGCGGGCGCAGCGCATCATTTCCACCATGTCCGCTTCGCGGTCGGCCACGTACACCAGTCGCGTTTCCGGCATTTTCGCCGCTATCTCCGCCACGCGCTGGTAGCCTTCAACCCAGCGCTTGCTCTCGATCAGGCCCGACCTGACGCCATCGGCGCCGCGCTTCTCGCGCGCCCACATCCACGCGTCGAGCACGCCAAGGGGCTCGCGCTGCGCCGTGACCACGTAAGTCGGGTGCAGGTACATGCCGCGCCGCGCTTCGTAATTGAGCGGCCCGAGCCCGTCGATCTCCTGTCCGTTGAAATCGAGCTCCGTTGAATCCTGGATGCACAACACCACCGGCTGAGCGCGCATGCGCTCCTCGGTACGCTCCCAGTGCGGGGCAAGTATGGCTTCCCATTCCACTTCGGCATTGCCCAAGAAGCGGTAGGCCGCGCAGGTTTCGCCCCAGCTATCACACGCATCCGGGATGCTGGCCGTCGGATTGGCCGAAAATCGTTCCATCATTCGCTTCGCCCTCTTGTTGAGGCGGGCATCGCCAAGATCCAGTCCCGCGAATTCTTGTTCCGTCCACTGTTGTGCTACCTTGGTCACGCGTCCGCCGAAATTCCGAGAGTAAACGCGAATTCGGCAAAGTTTACAACCCCTCTGCGCAACCCATTGAATGTAAACGGTTTTTCGGGGGCGTGTTAGTCGGCGCGGGAGATGTGTATAACGCTATGACTTACAACACTCGTAAAGATAGTTATGGAGATGTTTTTTTTGACATACATCATTTTTATAAGGAAGTAAAAACTCCACTTGATCCAAAAATCCCCAAAAACCCAAAATACCTAGAAGTGCACTTTTATCCGGATGGGCATGTTGAAACGGCCCTAACTGAATTTCCGTCGCGACCACGCCTCTTGTTAAGCGCAGACCGCGAGGAGAAGTCTGATTATAAGAAATGCGAAAATGACAAGCGGCCAGCGCAATAGGCTTAGAAACGAAATGGCGTCCGGGACATTCTTGGGAATCGCTGATTAATTCTCCCCGAACCCGTTCCGGTCGCTTGCAAGTCCCGCGACAATAACGGCATCCGCGACCACAGTCCAGTTGATCATGCAGAAGAGCTTTTCCGACCTCGAATACGCCGCCAAAAAGAAGCTGGCACGGCGCGACCGCTTCCTCGCGAAGATCGACAGTGTGGCCCCTTGGTCGAAACTGCATGAACTGATCGAGCCGCATTATCCGAAGGTGGAAGGCGCTGGCCGCCCGCCGAGCGCAATCCACCGAACTTAAGGATATCGCCTCCACTCGGCGAAAATATTTCACATAGTTCTTGACAAGACTGCGGCTGCGCGCGGTCGCCGCCCTGC
>NZ_JBJXIB010000242.1:0-2674 GCF_046115965.1 Janthinobacterium sp. CG_23.3
TGGGGGTGTGGCCTCCGAGGGTTTGATCCTGCCACGAAGCGCGCTAGAAGTTAGGCTTTGCTGAAACGTCCGTGGCGCATGCTGGCCGCTTGTGCGCGGCGCCGCGCCGATCCACCGCGCCATCGAAGCCGGCGACGACGAGACCGGCGTGACCATCATGCAAATGGAGGAGGGCCTGGACACCGGGCCGATGCTGGCGATCGAGCGCGTCACCATCGGCGCGCAGGACAACACCGGCACGCTGCACGACACGCTGGCCGCGCTCGGCGGCAGGATGATCGTCGCCGCGCTGCGCAAGATGGAGCAAGGCGCGCTGGAGGCGGTGCCGCAGCCGGAGGCCGGCGTCACCTACGCCGCCAAGATCAGCAAGGACGAGGCGGCGCTCGACTTCGCCCTGCCCGCGCTGGAGCTGGGCCTGAAAATCCGCGCCTTCAATCCCTTCCCCGGCGCCACCGCGCAAGTCGACGGCGTCACCATTAAACTGTGGGCCGCCGAGGCGATGGAAGCCGACAGCGCCGAGGCCCCCGGCCAGGTCCTGGCGGCCGACGCCCAACACGGCATCGTAGTGGCCTGCGGCGCCGGCTCGCTGCGCCTGACCGAACTGCAAAAGCCGGGCGGCAAGCGCCTGCCGGCGGCCGAGTTCATCAAGGGCTTCGCCATCGACGGCGCGCGCTTTAGCTAAAGCGTGGACCAACTGGCGGCGCTGCGCGCCCTGCGCCGCGTCGTCGAACTGGGCAGCTTCACCAAGGCCGGCGCGGCGCTGGGCGTGTCGCACACGGCGGTGTCGCGCCATGTCAGCCACCTGGAAGCCCACCTCGGCGCGCAACTGCTGAACCGCACCACGCGCCGCTTCGCGCTGACCGAGGCGGGCCAACGCTACTACGACGCCAGCCGGCAGATCCTCGACGCGCTCGACGCCGCCGACCGCGCCGCCGCCGAGCAGCAGGCGCGCCCCGCCGGCAGCCTGCGCATCAACGCGCCGATGGCCTTCGGCGCGTTGGAACTGGCGCACTGGCTGCCGCCATTCCTCGCCCGTTACCCCGAACTGCGCATCGACCTGGTGTGCAACGACCGCATCGTCGACCTGATCGAGGACGGCTTCGACGTCGCCCTGCGGCTGACGAGCAAGCTGCCCGACTCGACGCTGATCGCGCGCCGCCTGGCCAGCAGCGGCGTGGCGCTGGTGGCGGCGCCGGCCTACCTTGAGCGGCACGGCGCGCCGCGCACGCCGCAAGATCTGTTGGCGCACAACTGCCTGAGCTACACCTTGGCGGCGCAACCGCGCGATTGGGACTTTACCGGGCCGGACGGCGCGGCCCACCACGTCAGCGTACAGGGCAATCTGCAGGCCAACACCGGCATCGCCCTGCGCGCGGCCGCCGTCGGCGGGCTGGGCATCGCGGCCGCCGCCGCGTTCACCGTCCGCGACGAACTGGCGCGCGGCGAGCTGGTGCGGGTGCTGCCCGACTACGCCATCGCGCCGCGCGAACTGTACGCGCTGTATCCGCAGAACCGCCACCTGTCGCCGAAGGTACGGGCCTTCGTCGACTTCGCCGCCGAGCTGTACCGGACGCGCCGCTGGGACTGAACCTCCCCGTATTGATATCGGTCAAGGCTGTCTCGAACGAATCTCCCTTGTGCCAGCAGCATTTCTGATGCTTAATGCCATGTGAAAAATATTGCTTTATTTTTATCTCAAAGTGCGCCGCACGGGAGTAGTGCCAAATGCCACAGTCATCCAGCCTCCAAGCCATGCTTGGCGGCTTCACGCAAAGCACCCGCCTATTGCAACTGACGACACCGCTCGGCCCCGACAAGCTGCTGCTCGAATGCCTGCGCGGCGAGGAAGGCCTGAGCCAGGGCTACTCGCTCAAGATCGCGGCGCTGTCCACTGACGCCCGCATCCCCCTGAAGTCGCTGATCGGCCAGCCCGCCCGCGTCGACCTGCTCACCAGCGCCGCCGGCGCCCGGCGCCCCTTCCACGGCCACATCACGGCGGTGGAAATGACCGAGGCGAACGGCGGCTTCGCCCGCTACGCGCTGACCATCGAACCATGGACCGCCTTCCTGGCGTTGAACCAGGACAGCCGCATCTTCCAGGACATGACGGTGTGCGACATCCTCGACGCCGTCTTCGCCCCCTACTTGGGCCAGGGCCGCCTGATGCCGGCGTGGCGCTTCGACATCGCCGAGCGCGACATCTACCCGCGCCGCAGCCTGACCACCCAATACCAGGAAAGCGACCTCGCCTTCGTCCTGCGCCTGATGAGCGAGGAAGGCCTGTTCTACTACTACGAGCACAGCGCCGGCGACGGCCCCGGCCTGGGCGGGCACACCCTGGTCGTGGCCGACCACAACGGCAGCTTCCAAGCCAACGTCCAGGCCGACATCGCATTCACCCAACCCGGCGCGGTGATGAAGGCGGATAGCCTGGACCGCTGGCGCACCACGCTGACGCAGCGGACCAACGCCATCGAACTGAGTTCCTGGGACTACCGCTCCTGCCGCGACAACCCGGTCGGCGCCTACGGCGACATCGGCGACGGCGTGCGCCTGCTCAGCCGCGACGCCCCCGGCGTCTACGCCTACCAGAGCCGCGCGCAGGGCCAGCGCATCGCCGACAACCAATTGCAGGCGTTCGAGGCGGGCAGGGAAATCCACACCGCCGCCGGCA
>NZ_JBJXIB010000243.1:0-2661 GCF_046115965.1 Janthinobacterium sp. CG_23.3
CTACGCAAGCAAGGCCATGGCATGCTTGAGGTTCTGCTCCGGGCCTTCAACGGTAATCCTATCCCGCTTGCCGCATAGCGGCTGAACAGTCACGATCACCTTTAGGTGCCGAGCGGAGCGCTTTCCTTGACGGTGGATTTGAAAAAACAGGTAAGGCAGGCTATGGGGGAATTAAGCGTCTAATGCTCACCGTCTCGAAAAATTTTGGGAAAGGCATGAAGATTCAAATAATAGGGACAATCATTGATTTTATCGGTGATGCAAACACCGTATATGGCGAAGAAGGAAGCCAAAATTTTACCGAATTTCTAGCGCGAGCAGGAGTATCTGTCGCGAAAGCAGGAGCTACCGCGGCAATCGGTAGCGTGATCGCTGCTGGGTTAATTCCACTTGCCACGTCTTTGGTTGCTATCGCTATGGGTACCGCTGCGAGTACTGTTGTGCTCCCTGTACTTGGCGTACTAGTTGTGGTCGTAGGAGGGTATATTTTGGCCGCCACGGTTGTTGATACAATTGACAATCGTTACAATATAAAAAATTCAGTTGCTGGATGGGCGAATTAAATGACTAAGGTCACATTGAATTCTCTATTTTTATCCTTGTTCGCACTGTCATTAAGCAATTTGACCGGATGGCTCCTAACCGAAAAAATAGCTACACCACAAGCAGGGGCTAGCTTTCTTTATATTGGTATACCCATCACTTTAACAATATTTATTTATCAAACATTATTTTTTCGTGGCGCGCAAAAAAAACTATTCTCCTACCTAATGTATTGGGGAAGCTTCGGCTTTACTCTAGGATGGTTAATGTTCTGCTTTTTCATCCCGTTGTTTTGGGCGGATTCCATTGCAACCATGACGAAAACAAGTTTCTTTGGAATTATTGCAATTATTTGCGGGGCAAACATTTTAATTGCTTTACGCATTGTGGATCGTAAATGGAAAGACGTCGGAGCGACTGAGTTCGAGAATCGTTTTAGATTGGCGGATTCTACGGTTGAGTGGGATAAAGTAGTAAAAAAAATGGAAATACGACCAAAAATATATTTGCCAGGGGTTCCGGAAAGTTGGACTAATGCTGTATCTATACTAATGGTGGTGTTAGCATTTTTAGGAGTGATATTACGAGTTTCCTATCCTATTTTTAGTGCTTTTGCTTGGGGCATACCTTTTTCCATTGTTGCGGCATTTTTTCTGCAAGTGGGCGCCTATATATTTGCTCAAGCGTGTAAAGTAAGGACATTCGAAAAAAATAAAAATATGACGGTGAAATCCACCATTTGACGGAAGGGCACCTCAAAAAACCAACCCAGCTATGGCCATAGTGTTAGAGGTACTTGCAAAACTAGTGGTGCGTGGGGATTTGATCGCGTGACGCGGGAATATGAAGGGCGTGAGCGCCCATTGCTGGCATGATGTAGTTTCTAAGTCAACACCGTAACGCCCACACCATGGATGCTACCCGACGCGACCTGATACTGCAACGCTGGAATGTGATCCAGCACGAACTGATGCCGGAACTGAGGCACGACTGCGGCGCGCTGACGCCCAAGTTGGAAAAGCTGGTGCATATTCTGGACTGGGTCCGTATCGAAGAATGGACGCAGGTCTGGCAGGGGATCGGGCGCAAGCCGCAGGAGCGCGCGCCTTGGCCAACGCCTTCGTGGCAAAGGCGGTGCTGAACCTGGCCACGACGCGGGGCATAATCGAGCGGCTGTTGATGGACCGCGCCTTGAAGCGGCTGTGCGGCTTCCCGATGTGGAAGGCGATTCCGGACGAGGCGACGTTCTCCCGGGCGTTCGCGCAATTCACGAAAGCCAGGCTGCCCGAGCGGGTGCACGAGGCACCGGTCAAGACCTACCTGGGCGAGCAGTTGATCGGCCACATCAGCCGCGACGGCACGGCGATCGAGGCGCGCGAAAAAGCGGAGAAAAAAGTGGCGGCGGATGCCCCGGTGAAGGACGAGGGCGCGAAGGCGCGCCGGGGCCGGCCACGCAAGGATGAAGCGCCGCCTGCGAAGCAAAACAAAGATACGCCGGCAGCGCTCGCAGAGCCTGCCGGCGATGCTGGAGGAGTGGCCCAAGGCCTGCGACCGCGGCACGAAATGCAACTTCCAGGGCTACAAGAATTCCTGGACCGGTTACAAACTGCATATCGACACCGCCGACTGCGGCGTGCCGGTGAGCGCGCTGCTGACCAGCGCCTCGGTGCACGACAGCCAGACGGCGGTGCCGCTGGCGACGATGACGGCGGCGTGCGTGACAAACCTGTACGACCTGATCGACGCCGCCTACTGCAGCGTGCAATTGCAGGAACACAGCCGTATCCTGGGCCACGCTCCTTTGATCGACCATAATCCGCGCGGCGCGGCAAAGGACAAGTTCGACCCCGCCGACGCCGAGCGCTACAAGGAACGCACCCAGGCAAACCGGATCAACGGGCGCTTGAAGGATGAATTCGGCGGGCGCAGCGTCCGGGTGCGCGGCCCCGACAAGGTCATGACGCATTTGATGTTCGGCATGCTGGTGTTGACGGCGGATCAATTGATGCGCCTGCTGACGTAGCGGTGACTGTTCAGCCGCTATGCGGCAAGCGGGATAGGATTACCGTTGAAGGCCCGGAGCAGAACCTCAAGCATGCCATGGCCTTGCTTGCGTAG
>NZ_JBJXIB010000244.1:0-2550 GCF_046115965.1 Janthinobacterium sp. CG_23.3
TACGCAAGCAAGGCCATGGCATGCTTGAGGTTCTGCTCCGGGCCTTCAACGGTAATCCTATCCCGCTTGCCGCATAGCGGCTGAACAGTCACATTTTATTGTCGGTTTGGTTCAACGAATCCATGCGCGCCAAGCAATGCGCGACGAGGCTGGCGACAGCGGCGTACGGCCATGCAGGAATTTGCAGTTGTCGACCAGGATGGTTTCATCGCGCTGCGCCGAATAGGTGATCGGTTTCGTGTTGTCGATAAAATCTTTGACCCATTCAATCGCCGCTTCGGCTTCGAAGCCGCGCGCATCGACGACCAAGGGCTTGACCTTGTCGTCATAGCGCCAGCGGAACACAACGTCCTCGGCGCTTTTCCAATTCAGGATAGGGACGCGGACCGCTTTGTTCATGCCAGCGCCGTTGAACCTGGCGTAGGTCACTTCGGCCATTTCCAATGCCCTTTTATACTTAAACGGGATTTCGTCGAGTATCCATTGCACGGGCATGAAGGTGGAAACACCGCCGAGGTTGTCATCGATATGTTTAAAATGCAACATGAAGCGCTCGAGCTGGGTGGCCGCGAAGCTGGCGTCGGTGTGCATTGGATGCGCGTCATACGATTCGGCGATCGAGTGGTGCTTGGTGGGATCGCAGGCGATGACGCGAACCTTGTCGAAGGTGTCGTCGTCAATAAACCCCGCGATTTCCGCCAAGTGGTCGTGGAATTCGTCGAAGGAATAGGCTTTTTTGACAACGCCGAGGCCTGTCCATTCCTTCGACGTCGAGGCGGCGTACATGGAGCGGATGTCGTCAAAACGTGTGATGAATTGATTTTCACGGCTATTTTTGGTGCTGGAAGCGGATAAATTAGGCATTTTTACTTTTTACGGATTGAAAAAGCGGCATCGACGGCACGGAGCCGTGCGACCGCGCGTGTAAATCAAATTAATCGAAATAAAGCGGGTACCAAAAGCGCCGAGCCGCATCCCATCAAGGCCATGCCCAGCGTGGCAAACGCCACCGCTTCCGAACCCAGTTCAACCGAGCGGGCGATACCGAAGGCATGGGAAGTCATGCCCAGGGTGAAGCCGGTCACGACGGGGTCCTTGACATTCATCCAGCGCAAAATGGAGGGGGTCACAATCACGCCGAGAATGCCGGTGGTGAATACGCTAAGGATGGTGAGCGGAACCGAGCCGCCGATTTTTTCCGCCACCGACAAGGCGATGGGCGCCGTCACGGACTTGGTGGTCAACGACAATTCCATGAGCGTGTCGAGGCCGATCAACTGGCCCAGCAGCAGCGCGCTGCCGGTGACGGCAATCCCGCCCAGTAATACCGAGCCCAACAGGGGCAGGAGGACGGCACGTGCTTTGCGTAAATTTTCAAACAGCGGCACCGCCAGTGCCACGATGGTCGGCCCGAGCAAGTTGTGCAACGGACTGGTCCCTTCAAAATACTCGTCGTAGGGTAATCCGGTCAGCAGCAGCATGATGACGATGGCCAAGATGGCGATCAGCACGGGCTGCAGAACCGGGATTTTTCCCGAGCGAAGGTAAATAGAACTTCCGGCTGCGAACGCCGCCACCGTCACGGCAATTAAACCGAGTGAAGTAGTCGGCGCTATCATTGGGCGGCTCCGGCTTTTTGGAGGGCCGCCGTGGCTGGGACCGTGGAATCGTTAGAGCGGCCCACATGCCGAGCCAACAGCCATTGCGTGATTTTGGCCGTTGCAACGCCGCCGACCACCAGCGCGACCACCAGAACCAGCAACAGCTTGGAAATTCCAGGTGGCACCGCGCCGATCAATTTCATTACCCCTACGCCGATCGGAACCAGCATCAGCGCCAGATAGCGCAGCATGGAATCGGACGCCTCCTTCAATGGCGCATCCACTTTGCCACGTATCGTCAACAGAATAAAAACCAGCCCGAATCCGATAATTGAGCCGGGTATTGGCAAAGAAAACTGGCTGGACAAATAATTGCCGAGCAAATACATCGCAATAAAAAAAGCAAATCCAAACACTATAATTTCCTTGTTTTCGGTATTTCACAAAGCGATGGCCGTGCAAATCCAGCAGACAGCCGGTCCGATTTGTTTACCAATGTAAAAAGTGATAGGCGAGTTAAGGAATCGAGTTGACAATTTACTCGTCGCCAACCTCGAAACAAATACCGCCCAGGACTTCAGCTCCAGAAAAGGGGCGAAGTTAATCAATCGAGACGAAGATGTGCCGCCATGAAAGTGTAATTAGTATATATCCAAGATTATGCGCTGTGAAATGTTTACAGTAAATTAATTATCCGTATAGGGTGAAACTACTGGACGTTGCAGGGATATGTACGCGTAATTGAACGACACGTTGGATGAGGCAGATTCGTTAGAATGAAGCTGGCGATGAGCAGATTTCTTCCCGATCCAGTCGTTGCTATGACTGAAGGGCGCAGCAGATCCCGCCCCGCGTGGGCAATCCACCCAAGTTAAGAATTTTTCTTTAAAAGTAGAGCGAAATACAATAAAAAGCTTGACATGCCAGTGAGGTAGGGCGCGGCCAGTGA
>NZ_JBJXIB010000245.1:0-2546 GCF_046115965.1 Janthinobacterium sp. CG_23.3
TGCGACTCTCCCCGCGGAGTAGCTCCAACGATTTGTGGCGGGTGATGTCTTCGTTGGTGGGGGGGGGGGGGAAGAGGGCCCTTTCCGGGTGTGGGTTGTCCCCCCCCCCCCCCCCCCCGCCGGCGTGCAGCGTCAGCGTGTGGCCGGGCGGCAGTTTCAGCGCGGCGCGGAAGATCGTGCGCGGCTCCGGCACGTAGCCGTAGGCGAAGTAGTCCTCGACCGCCGCCGGGTCGAGTTCGCGCGCCAGTTCGGCGTCGCCCAGCAGCGCCTTCAGCTCGGAGCCGAACAGCAGCCTGCCGTCGGCGGTGCGGCCGTAGTACAGCGGCTTGACGCCGAGCCGGTCGCGCGCCAGGAACAGCGTCTGGCGCTTGCGGTCCCACAGGCCGAAGGCGAACATGCCGCGGAAGCGCTCGACGCAGCGCTCGCCCCATTGTTCCCAGGCGTGGACGATGACCTCGGTGTCGCATTGGCTGCGGAAGCGGTGGCCGAGGCCGGCCAGCTCGCGCGCCAGTTCCTTGAAGTTGTAGATCTCGCCGTTGTAGACCACCACCACGTCGCCGTCCTCGTTGAACAGCGGCTGCTGGCCGCCGTTCAGGTCGATGATCGCCAGGCGCCTGTGGCCCAGCCCCAGCCCCGGTTCCAGGTACACGCCGCCCAGGTCGGGGCCGCGGTGGTACTGGCTCTGGTTCATCCGCACCAGCGCGTCGCGGGCGATGGCGCGTTTGCCGAGGAGGTCGAAAATGCCGACGATGCCGCACATGGAATGTCCTTTCGGGTTAGCGCCGCGCGCCGCCGAGGGCGTCGTAGACGGCGAGGTAGGCGTCCGCCATGGCCGCCAGGCTGTGCTCGGCGAGGACGCGGCGGCGCCCGCGCAGGCCGTGGCGCTGGGCCAGGTCGGGCGCGTGGTAATACTGGCCGAGCGCCTCGGCCAGCAGTTGCGGCGCGCGCGGCGGCACCAGCGCGCCGGTCCAGCCGGCCTGTACCAGGTCGACGTTGCCGCCGACGGCCGTGGCCACCACCGGCAGCCCGCTGGCCATCGCCTCGAGGATGGTGTTGGAACTGCCCTCGGCCAGCGACGGCAGCACGAACAGGTCCATCGCCCGCATCAGCTGGGCGATGTCGTCGCGCGCGCCGGGCAGCCAGGCGAGTTGGCCGGCGCCGCCCAGCTGCAGCGCGGCCAGGCATTCGGCGCGGCACGGCCCGGCGCCGACGATGACCAGGCGCAGCCGCGTGCCCGGGCCCGGCTCGGCCGCCAGCAGGCGCAGGAAGGCTTGCACCAGCGTGGCGTGGTCCTTGATGTCGACCATGCGGCCGACGCTGCCGACGACAAAGGCGTTGTCGCACAGGAAACCGGGCGGCCCGACCGCCGCCGCCGGACCCAGCCGCGGATGGAATTGCAGGCTGTCGACGCCGTTGCCGATGTGCGTGACGCGCGCCGGCGCGGCGCCGATGCGTTCGACCAGCCAGCGTTCGAGGTCGCCGCTGACGGCGATGAAGTGGCCGACCAGCGGGCGCAGCAGCTGGCGCAGCAGATTGTATTTGCGGCTCTTGCCGTGCAGGTCGGCCATGTCGCGGCCGTGCTCGCCATGGACGCGCAACTTGACGCCGGCCGCCGCCGCCAACAACTGGCCCTCGATGCTGGCCAGGTTGCGGGTGTGCACCAGTTGCGGGCGCAGCCGGCGCAGCGTGCGGTACAGGCGCAGGTAATGGGCCCAGTCCTTGCCCTCGCGCTTGTTCAAGCTGATGATTTCGACGCCGGGCCGGGTGATGCGCTGTTGGAAGTCGGTCGCGCTTTTGAGGCAGACGATGGCGTGCCGGTAGCGCGCCGGCGGCATGTGGTTGATCAGGTTGACCAGGCCGTTCTCCAGCCCGCCCACGCCGAGCTGGTGGATCAGGTGGACCACCAGCGGCGCCGGCGCGGCGTCGTCGATGGCGGCCGAAAAGACCGCGTCAGCGTCGTCCAGCATCGCTCACCGCCTTGTCGATGGCCGGCAGCGACGCCGCCAGGAAAGCGCGCAGCGCCGGCTCCGGCGCCGCCTGCTGCTCGGCGTAGGGCGCGGCGACGATGATGTCGGCGCCGTCTTGCGCCGTGCGCGTCAGTTTGGCCTTGGCCAGCAGCAGCTTGACCAGCAAGGCGCTGCCGGTGTCGACGCCGCTCTGGCGGTACCAGCGCCACACCAGCAGGCGGCCGGCGCCGCGTTGCCAGACGCTTTGGCGCAACGCCAGCGCGCGCGCGCCGACGCGCACCTCGCGCGCTTGCTCCGACAGCAGCGTCCAGTCGCCGTTGCGGGCCGCCGGCAGGTGGCTCAGCAGCTCGGCGTCCTTGCTTTGGCTGGCGTACCAGGCCAGTTGCAGTTCGACCGCGCCGGCCGCGCCGCGGTAGTGTTGGGCGAACAGCAGCGGCGCGCCGGCGTGCGGCGCGCGCCAGGCGTTGGCGGCGGCGCTGGCGCGCCAGCCCGGGGGGGGGGGGAGAAGGGAAAGAGAGGGGGCGGGAGGGGAAGAGGGTGGTGGTGGATCGTGTGGGGGATGAGTTTCTTCTCATCGCC
>NZ_JBJXIB010000246.1:0-2406 GCF_046115965.1 Janthinobacterium sp. CG_23.3
CCAGATCGCCAGTTGGTGATTAAATTGGTGGAAGAGGCTGTGGTAGCCAAATGCACGCGTGGGAGCGCTTGCGAGGCGCTTGGCATCAGCCAGCGCACGTATCAGCGCTGGTTGCTGGAGGCTGGCAGCAGCCAGGGCGATGGGCGCAAAGGCAGTCGACGTGTGGCACCGGCCAACAAACTGAGCGAAGACGAACGCCAGCAGATCCTTCTGGTCGCCAACAGCGCTGAATTTGCCAGCAGTCCACCTAGCCAGATTGTGCCAACGCTGGCCGACCGTGGCCAATATCTGGCATCGGAATCGACCGTCTACCGCATCTTGAAGGCCGAGAAACAACAACACCACCGGGGACGGGCCAAGAAGCCAAGCACGAGGGTTGTAACCAGCCACTGCGCGACCGAAGCGAACCGGCTGTGGGCATGGGATATCACCTGGTTGCCGGCCGGCGTGAAGGGCATGTATTTTTACTGGTACATGGTGCTCGACGTCTACAGCCGGAAAATCGTTGGACATGAGGTGCAAGTAGCCGAGTCGGCGGAACTGGCGTCGCTATTGCTGCGCAAAGCCAGCCTTACTGAAGGCTTGGCTGGACGGGCCGTGGTACTTCACTCGGACAACGGCAGCTCGATGAAAGGTGCCACGATGCTGGCGACGCTGGAAAAGCTGGGCATCATGGCGTCGTTCAGCAGGCCCCGTGTGAGTAACGACAACGCATACGCCGAGTCGTTGTTCCGGACCTGCAAGTACCGGCCGAATTACCCGAGCAAGCCATTTGGCAGTATCGATGAGGCTCGGCAGTGGACGCTGGAATTTGTGCAGTGGTACAACCATCAGCACAAGCACAGCGGCTTGAAATTCGTCACGCCAGCACAGCGCCATGACGGACGGGATGCAACGATTCTGCAGCACCGTAAGCAAGTCTACGAGGCTGCGAAAACAAGGCGCCCGGAGCGCTGGACGGGCGAAACACGAGACTGGAAATTGAAGGAAGAGGTGTGGCTGAACCCAGAACAAAATCAGCCAGAGGAACTAAAAAAAGCAGCATGACAAAACGCGACATCTTTGTTGACAACTACCGAAACCAACGAAGTAACCGGTGGCGTAACTGCCGGGCAAGTATTAAATGTCGGCGCAGGCATTACGGCAGTGGGTGGAGCTGTTTTGGCTGGAGCGGCGGCAATAGCCGGCGCCCCGCTGCTCACAGGTGCCGTAGTCGCGTATGGAATTGTTTCTGCAACAATGTGGACCGCAGGTGCATTGTCGGACATTGGTTATTTTAGCGATGGTGGCGGTGGCGGTGGCGGTGCCAGTACAATTAAAAAAGGAACAAAAGTCGTATTTTTGTAAGAGCTAGCAGGCTCTTCGGCTTCTCCGCAAGATTTTCGGTTACAAGCGACCTTGACAGCGTCATTGGCAGCAAGTTGCGCAGTTGACCGCGCGTCGGATGACAGCCAGACAGCCGCGCACAATTGGAGAGGTTACGGCGGTGCCTACTTGACGGACTTGCATGATCGAGTAGGCGCTGCCGTCTTCAGTGCCAAGTTACAAAACTATACCTGTCGCCTGAGCCACGCGCTCTCAATTCGCACGTTGGCATCGACCACCAATAGGAAGCCCGGCGCGGTGACAGTGCTTGCGAACAGCCTCGATCAAGGTCTATCGCGACAAGTAACGCCGAGTCGGAATTATTCCAACCGTCTCTGTTTTTCCGAACACAACGATAATATTGCTAAAAAAAATGAAAAAAGTTAAAATTTTTGTCGCCGCCATAGCAACGTGCATCACTATTTCTTTCGTTCTTTTAGTCTCTAAATTTTCTCCAAATATTACAGAAAATTTAATTACATTTAGCGAAAATCATCCGACGCTACTTGGATTTGTCACCTTATTTCTCCTTTTTTTAGCATTTTTATTGGTATTTTTTTCAAAGAGAAATACAAAACGGTTGCATTGAAAATCAGGCACATTGACGTCAAACCGTCCCAGAACCTCGTTTGGCGACGACTTGGTTGCTGCAGAGACAGAAGTCTCCGCTCCCCCGCACAGACAATTCACCGAATAAAAATGGTGTTTTAATTAATGATTTGGGGAGTTATTTGTGCGGTTTTCGCTCTTTTTGGCGCAGCGGTGAAATTCCCCCTTTGCGAACAGCTCGCAAGGATTCGATACGCCCCCCTTCGATCACACCCGTCTTGTGTCATTGCCAATTGGCCGAAGTAGCCGCTGGTCCACAATCAAATGGCCAAAGAATTTCATCACCCACTTGTAGTCGACGGCGTCAAAAAAACGCCTGTATATTCACGCCCAGTATCGGCTCTATGCCGTTTCGTGTGGAACTTGACATCTAGTACCATAGCGGGCACTGCCATTTTGAAGACGAAGAACGCCTGATGAGTATTGCCGTTG
>NZ_JBJXIB010000247.1:0-2406 GCF_046115965.1 Janthinobacterium sp. CG_23.3
GCGGGGCGGTTTTGGTGGCATGCACGCATGATGCGTTATCCACGATTCGTTTACAACAACTTTCTACGCTGTACGCTCAGGCTGAATAGTCACCACTGTTTAATGTAATGCGCAATCCAATAGATATTCACAATGACACAATGGATTGAAAGCGGGCCGGGCGGCCTAATCTGTTTATCGACTATATATATTCGAAATTGCTGGAATTAACTTTCATAGTGGACCGATGGCCAATCGCGAAGAACTAGGGATTATCAGGGGGGCGCGCACCGGCGACAGCCGTTCCCAGCTCGCCCTGGGGAAACTCTATCTGTTCGGCAGCGCCGGTTTGCCAAAAAGCATGCCGACCGCCCTGCATTGGTTGCAGCGGGCCGCGCAGCAGGATTGCGCCGAGGCCAGCCTGCTGATCGGCGCCCATGTGCCGCATGAAGTGGCGCAACAGGGCGGACCGGAGGTGTTGGCCAGTTACGAGCGCGCCTACGACGCCGGCGTGGTGCAGGCCGGGCTGGTGCTGGCGCAATTGACGCTGGCGCGCGACGACGGCGGCGGCGCCTTGCGCGCCAAGGCCTTGCAAGGCTTGGAACGGGCCGCCCAGGCCGGCCTGGCCGAGGCGCAATGGCTGCTGGCCCAGCACCGCGGCGCCGGCGACGAGCGCCGCGCCGACGCGGCGGCGCAGGGCGGCCAGGCCTGGCTGGCCCGGGCCGCCGACAGCGGCGTGAGCGCGGCCTTGTACACGGTGCTCGGCCAGGCTTGGGACGAGGGCGACGGCGAGGGCTTCCTGGAGCGGGCCTTGCCGATGGCGCGGCTATTGCTGCGCGAGGCCGGCGACGGCGCCGACGGCGCCCGCCGGCCGGCCGCCGCAACGCTGGCGCCGCACGAAGTGTTGCTGCTGTCGCGCTGCGGGCAGCTGCTCGGCCGCGACGGCGACGCCAGCGGCGTCGGCCATTCCGAGCGCTCGCGTTTTTGCGAGCTGGCCGCCGAGGGCGGCGACCGCGCCGCCCAACTGGCGCTGGGCCTGTGGTGCGCGCGCATGGACGCCCGCGGCGCCCGGGTCCAGGCCGGCGCCGGCGCGGCCAATGGCGCGGTCAATTTCAAGCGCGCCATCCGCTGGCTGACACAGGCCGGGGAACAGGGCCTGGCCGAGGCCTGGTTCGCGCTCTCGCGCATCTATATCAAACCGGAGTTTTCCCAGCGCAGCGTGCGCGAGGCCAAGTCTTATCTGGAGCGCGCCGCCGACATGGGCCACGGCGCCGCGCAACTGGAATGCGGCATCCACGCCTGGCGCACCCGGCGCGACGCTGAAAACAGCGACGTGCGCGCCGCCTACTGGTTGCTGAAGGCGGCCAGCCAGGGCAGCGCCGAGGCGGAGGCGGCGCTGCGCAAGATCGCGCCCGGCGCCGAGGCGGCGCCGTGGCGGGCGGCGCTCGGCCCCTTGCAGGCGCTCGAGCTGGCCGGCTGCCAGCCCTTGCTGGCGGCGCGGCTGGAACTGGCCGGCCTGTTCGGCCTGTCGCGCCCGGAAATGTTGCTGCTGGACTTGAACAGCGCCGACCAGGGCCACTGCCTGGTGATCGACATCCGCGCCAACTACGGGCGCAGCAAGCGCCGCCTGGTGCTGGTGCGCAGCGCCCAGCAACGCCAGGCGCTCGACCGCATCGCGCGCCTGTTCGAGAAGGTCGATTGCGGCTTCGAGGGTCCGGAGGGCAATTACCGCCAGCGCCTGTACCGCCTGAAAACCTACTTGCCGGGGGCGCCGGCGGAAGCGGACGGCGCGCTGCTGCCGGCCTGAGGCGCGGGCACGTGGGCGCGCCGTAAACGCAAAAAACGTGCGCGGCGCCGCGCGTGTTACGGCGCCTCAGCCGACCTCGATCTCGCCTTCGAAAACGCTGACGGCCGGCCCGGTCAGCCACACCGGCTGGCCCTCGCCGGCCCAGCTGATCGACAGCTCGCCGCCGCGCGCGCTGACCCTGACCGGCGAGTCCAGCAGGCCGCGGCGGATGCCGGCCACCACGGCGGCGCAGGAGCCGGTGCCGCAGGCCAGGGTTTCGCCGGCGCCGCGTTCGTAGACGCGCAATTTGATGTGGTGGCGCCCCAGCACCTGCATGTAGCCGGCGTTGACGCGTTTCGGAAAGCGCGCGTGGCGCTCGATCAGCGGCCCGCTTTGCTCGAGCGCGGCCAGGTCGACGTCGGCCACCAGTTGCACCGCGTGCGGGTTGCCCATCGATACCGCCGACACCAGCACCTGGCCGGCCGCGCCGGGCAAGTCCAGCGCCAAAGGCCACAGCGTGTCGCGCCCCTCGGGCTGGGCGGCCAGGCCGGGGCTGTCGAACGGAACGGAGGCCACGGCCCGCCACGACGAACCCCCGTCTACCCTTGAACTTCCACTCACCTCCCACCCCGGCGAGATCA
>NZ_JBJXIB010000248.1:0-2311 GCF_046115965.1 Janthinobacterium sp. CG_23.3
TTTTGCGCCGATGATAGTGCTGCAACCAGTGTGAAAGTAGGTTATCGTCAGGCTTGTTATATTAAAAAAGCCCCGCAGAGATGTGGGGCTTTTTTTCGTCCGCTTTTTTGTGGGCGTTAAACCAATATACACCTGCGCGTCGGTGAGAAGGGTGCGCGGAACGGGTAGTCGGCCCGGCCTGGAATCTGATATTCATTTCGGGAGACGCTGACACCGATGTGCGCGTCCTCGCTGGAGGCCGCGCTAGCGTAGCATGGCGACCTTGGCGCCGCCAGATTGTTGCATGCGGGGCCGGGCGGCGCGGAATGGTGTGGCCGGCTCGAGCAACTTGCCGTGCATGGGTCAACCTGGGCCGCGGGCTGGATTCCGATACCCAGGATCTGATGTTGAGTGGCGCGGCGCAGGGCCACGGTGTGGTAATCGCCGATACCCGGCGGGCGGCCGAGGGGCTTGCCAACGGCACGTTGACGACGCCGTTTTTGGGAGAGGTCGACAATGACGCCTCGTACTTTCTGCTATGTCCGCCTCAGCGCGCGCGGACGCCGGTCATGTATGCCTTGGCCGCCGCGCTGCATGCCTTGATCGCCAATCAAAAAGTCTAGAACAACTTCAAGCCTTTCAGCATGACGGCCAGGATCAGCAGTGGCGACACGTAGCGCAGCAGGAAAAATAACGCGCGCGCGACGCCTTTGTTTTGCAGCTGGCCGTCATTGCCCAGTGCGCGGCTGAACTTGTCGATGCCCCAGTCCCAGCCCACAAACAGCGCGATCGCAATGCCACCCGCAGGAAGCAGGACATTCGACGAGACGAAATCGAACAGGTCAAACATGGTCATGTTAAACAGCTTAAAGTCGGCCAGCGTGCTGTTGCTCAAGGCGCAGCAGGAGCCCATCAGCGCCAGTACCGCGATCGTCAACATGGTCGCCTTCGGCCGGGAAAAGCCGAGGCGCTCGTGGAAAATCAGCACCGGCACTTCCATGAGCGACAGCATCGCACCGGTAGCGGCGACGGCCGCCAAGAGAAAGAATACGACCATCAGTAACTGGCCCATTGGGATCTGTGAAAACACGGCCGGGATGGTGATAAACACCAGTGCCGGGCCGGCCGCCGGTTCGAAGCCGAAGGTGAACACCGCAGGAAAGATGGCGATACCCGCCAGCATCGACACGCACAGGTCGGCGCTCATCACGCGAAGGGTGGTCAGCGGGATATTTTGGTCATCGCGGAAATAGCTTCCGTAGGTCATCATCGTGCCCATGCCAATCGATAGCTTGAAAAACGCCAGGCCCATCGCCGTTAGCACGACCGACGCGGTGATTTTGCTGAAGTCGGGCTGGAACAGGAAGGCCAGGCCTTCTCGCGCCTTATCCAGTGACAAGCTTACGGCGCAGAGCATCAACAGCAGCACGAACAGCAGCGGCATTAATTTTTTGGTCAGCGCCTCAATGCCCTTGGTCACGCCCATCAGGAGGATGCCGCCAATAAAGATCAGCACGCCCCACTGCCACAGCAGCGACTGCAGGGGATCGCTGATCAGCGCACCGAAAGCCGCCTCGGTCACGCGGCGGTCGCTACTTAAGATGGTGCCCCCGATGGCCTTCACTACATAAGCGAAAATCCAGCCGACCACCTCGGAGTAAAACGACAGAATCATGAAGGCGGCGAGCATGCCGGCCGCACCGATCAACCACCACATGCGCCCCTTTGGCGCCAACATCTGCAGCGTTGAAATCGGATTGGCCTTGGCTTGGCGTCCCAGCGTGATTTCGACAATCATCACCGGCAGGCCGACCAGCAGCGTCGCGAGTAAGTAAATCAGCAGAAAGCTGGCGCCGCCGTTCGCGCCTGTAAGATACGGGAACTTCCATATATTGCCAAGTCCCACTGCGGAGCCGAGAGTGGCAGCGAGTACGCCGAAGCCGGAAGTGAAGCCGGGGCGTGTCGCGATGTTTTGAGCTTGTTTCATCTAGTGTCTTCTGAATTAATGCGTTGGGTGCCGCGAAAGGGCGAAATTGTAGCAGTTGGCCCCGGCGCTAACGCAGGAATGCGAGTGCCGCGCATGGCCCTCTCATATAGATAGAGAAAGACCTTGCAAGAGCGCTGCCCCTTTGCTATAGTTCGCCTCCCCAATGACAGGCACTCGATGCCGGGCAAAAAGGGCCGGTCGGAAACGACGGGGTAGCGAAAATAGAAGTTGACGAAACAAGCGAAACGCCTCATACTCTTTCTTCTTCGCGGCCGACAAACAGAACGCTTTGTCAACAAGCCGCAGGCAGTACCGAACAAGTTCTTTAACAATTAACAGTCGATA
>NZ_JBJXIB010000249.1:0-2294 GCF_046115965.1 Janthinobacterium sp. CG_23.3
TAGGTGCCTTTGTCGACCCCGAAACCTCTTGTTCAAATAAGTAAAAAGGCAATACCATCAGGCTTGTCAGGGGTGGCGCCTGGCCTGCCCCCCCCCAAACCAACGCGCCCTGGCACGTGCCGGCGCCGGTGCCGCTGTCGCGGCAACGACACGGCGCCACCGTCCCGGCCGCGGCGCCTTCGCATTAGCGGCCTTACGCCATCAGAACCGAGTACGCCAGCGTAGCCGAAAACAGCAGCAAGACCAGCGACGCGCAGCGCAGCAATAACGCCGGTTTGACCGGCGCGTCGCCGCCGCCCTTCAAGCTCGCCCCCAAGCACAGCCAGCCCAGCGCCACCGGCACCAGCGTCAGCACAAAGCATGCGACGCAGACGAAAAAAACCCCGGCCGACGCAAACGCCGCCAGCGGGAAGATGCCGCTGGCAAACAGGATCGCCTTGGGATTGAGCAGCGTCACGCAGTACATCGACGCAAACGTCATGCGCTTGCCGTCGACGCCGCCCGCGGTTGGATGGCTGGGCCACATTTGCCAGCCCAAGTAAGCGATGTAGACGGCGCACAGGAGTTTAATGGCGACCACCAGGGCGGGCGTGGAATGCGATAGCGCCAACAGGAAGAAGCCCCAGGCGGAGATCGCCGTCAGGTAGCCCAATGTTTCCGCGGCAATTAGGTTAATCGAGCGCGCGACGCCGAACTTGATGCCCGACGACAAAAGCAAGGTATTCGTTGGCCCGGGCACCAAGAGAATCAAAAAAAACCCGGCGATCATTTGCAGCAGTGCATTGGTCGAAAACATGAAATACCCTAACGAAACGCTGACCTTTTGAGGCGTATCGCCGCCTTATCGCAGCGCGCGGCGGCAAAAGCCCGATGGTACTACGGTCTGGACAGTTTCCCTGCCATCGACAGCCGCGCCACACGAGAAAAAACCCGCCAGCCTTGCGGCGAACGGGTCTGTCGATACCCCTGCGGCGCCAGGACGGCGCGCTTACTTGCTGCGCGTGCCGACCACCTCGACGGTGACGCGGCGGTTTTTCGCCCGGCCCTCGGCGCTCTTGTTGTCGGCCAGCGGCTGGGCTTCGCCCTTGCCTTCGGTGTAGACGCGCGACGTGTCCAGGCCCTTGCTCACCACGTAAGCCTTGACCGCCTCGGCGCGCCGGATCGACAGTTTTTGATTGTACTGCGGGCTGCCGACGGAGTCGGTGTGGCCGACCGTGATCATCACTTCCGTGTTCATGCCCTGCAGTTGCGCCAGCAAACCGTCCAGCGCGGCCTTGCCTTCCGGCTTGAGCACGGATTTGTCGAAATCAAACAAGGCTTCCGCCGCCAGGCTGACCTTTTCCGACACGACCACCGGGGCCGGTTGCGGCTGCGGCTGCACCGGCGTAGGCGCCACCGGCAGCGGCGCCGGCTCGGGCGCTGCCACGTACACCGGCGCGCTCGAGGCCGGACGGCCCAATTTATACACCAGGTTGAACGAGAGCAGATCGACGTCGCCGCGGTTGCCGACGGCGTCGTTGACGCGGTAGCGCTCGAGTTCGGCGCGCATCGCCAACGCTTCGCTGAATTTATACTCCAGGCCCACGCCCACCTTTGGATTGAGCTTGCGCTCGCTTGGATTCGGGTTGGTCACCGCGAACAGGCGGTTGCCGGTGAAATGGGCGCGCGCCTGCGCGTAATTCATGCCGACGCGGCCGTACACCGAAAAGCGCTGCGACAGCGGCAACTGGCCCAACAAGTCCAGGTTCACGCCGCGGAAACTGACGTCGCCGTTGAGCCGGCTGGCCGGGACGGTGACGGCGTTGAAACCGAACTTGCCGAGATCGAAGTAACCCAATTCCACGGCGAAATTCTTGTTCAGTTGCTTGCCCAAATACAGCTTGATGGCGGTATCGTGTTCGCGCGAATCGAAACGCACGGCGGTCGAGCCGCCGGCCATCAGGCTGCGGCTCAGGCGCTCTTCGTCGATGTTCGCCTGCGAACGGCCGATGCCGGCGCCGATATACCAGGCCGCATTGGCCCAGTCGGGATTGACCCACTCGTCGGCCGCGTGGGCACATTGGCTGGCTAGCAGCGCGCCGGCGATGACGCCGAACGAGGTGACGGATTTGACTAGTTTCGTGTGTTGCTTCATGTCTTGCTCCAAGAAATAGGACGAAGCGCCGATGGCGTCGGCGTCGCTTCAACGATGCGGATGGCGGTGGCGGGGGGGGGGGGGGGGGGGGGGGGGGGGGGGGGGGGGGGGGGGGGGGGGGGGGGGGGGGGGGGGGGGGGGGGGGGGGGGGGGGGGGGGG
>NZ_JBJXIB010000250.1:0-2219 GCF_046115965.1 Janthinobacterium sp. CG_23.3
ATCCAAAACACGCAAAGCCAGGCCGAAGCCGCACAAGCACATGGCCCAAAAACCATGTTAAAAGGTTGGAAAATCCTTAACTTGGGTGGATTGGCTACAGCACGGACGAGCTCAGCGCCCGGCCCTACCTGGACTTCATCCACCCCGACGACCGCCCCGCCACCGGCCACGAGGCGCGGGAGCTGGCCGACGGCAAGCGCACCGAGCAGTTTGAAAACCGCTACCGCTGCAAGGACGGCTCCTACCGCAACCTGTCCTGGCAGGCGGTGCCGACCGCCTCCGGCCTGGTGTACGCGGTGGCGCACGACGTCACCGAACGCAACCGCGCCGAGTCGGAGTTGCGCCAGGCCAGGGACGCCGCCGAGGCGGCCAGCCGCGCCAAGAGCGCCTTCCTGGCCAATATGAGCCACGAAATCCGTCCGCCGATGAACGGCGTCATCGGCTTGACGGCGCTGGTGCTGAAAACCGACTTGACGGTGCAGCAGCGCGACTACATGCAATTGATCAAAACCTCGGCCGGCTCCCTGCTGCGCCTGCTCAACGACATCCTGGATTTTTCGAAAATGGAGGAAGGCAAGCTCGAGCTCGACGCCATCGCCTTCGAACTGCGCGAATCGCTCGGCGACACACTCAAGGCGTTCGCCGCCACCGCCAACGACAAGGGCCTGGAGCTGACCTACCAGGTGGCGCCGGACGTGCCGGCCTGGTTCGTCGGCGACCCGGGCCGGCTGGCGCAGATCGTCATCAACCTCGCCGGCAACGCCTTGAAGTTCACCCGCCAGGGCGAGGTGGTGGTCCGGGTCGCCTGCCAGGCCTTGTCCGACGGCGTCGCGCAACTGCGCTTTTGCGTCTCCGACACCGGCATCGGCATCGCCCCCGAACAGCAGCAAAACATCTTCCGCGCATTCGCCCAGGCCGACAGTTCGACCACGCGCGAGTATGGCGGCACCGGCCTCGGCCTGACCATCGTGTCGCAACTGGTCGGGCTGATGGGCGGCAAAATCTGGGTCGACAGCGCACCGGGGCGCGGCACCGACTTCCACTTCACGCTGCGCCTGGCGCTGGCGGCCGAGGCGCCGCCGCCCGCCCAGCAGGCCGGCGCGCTCGACAACATGGCGGTGCTGGTGGTCGACGACAACCAGACCAACCGCCTGATCCTCGGCCAGACGCTGACCAACTGGAACATGCGCCCGACGCTGGCCAGCGACGCCGGGCAGGCGCTGGCGGCGCTGCGCCTGGCGAGCGCGGCCGGCACCTCCTTCCCGCTGGCCCTGCTGGACGCGCGCATGCCCGACGCCGACGGCTTCGAGCTGGCCGAGGCGATCCGCCAACTGCCCGGCGTCGACAACACCGTCATCATGATGCTCTCGTCGAGCGACGCGGCCGGCGAGGTGGCGCGCTGCGAGCAACTGGGCATCCAGCGCTTCCTGCGCAAGCCCGTCAAACAGTCGGAACTGTTCGACGCCATCATGATGGCCGCCGGCATCGCCTCGCGCGAAGCGGCGCGCATCGCCGGCGGCGTGCTGGCGATGCCGGCCGGGCCGGCGCGCGTGCTGCGCGTGCTGGTCGCCGAGGACCACCCGATCAACCAGACGCTGGTGACGGAAATCCTGCGCGCGCGCGGCCACCTGTTCGCGCTGGCCAACAACGGCCGCGAGGCGCTCGAGCTGCTCGAGGGCGGCGCCTTCGACGCCGTGCTGATGGACGGGCAAATGCCGGAGATGGACGGCTACCAGGCCACCCGCGAGATCCGCCGGCGCGAGCGCGAACGCGGCGGCGCCGGGCGCCTGCGCATCATCGCGCTGACCGCCAACGCGATGCGCGAAGACCGCGAGTTGTGCCTGGCCGCCGGCATGGACGACTACGTCTCCAAGCCAATCGACCCGGACCAGTTGCTGGAACGGCTGGAGGCGGACTCCGGCGGCGCCGCCCCGGCGCGCGCGCCCGAGCCGGCGCCGCAGCCACAGCGGCAACGCGGCGCGGCGCGCTTCGCCACCTTCGACCTGGACGCCGCCCGCCAGCGCGCGCGCGGCAAGGAGGCGCTGCTCAAGAGCATGGCGCAGGCCTTCCTGCAGGCGCTGCCGGCGTCGCTGGCGGCGCTGGAAGACGCCGTCGGGGGGGGGGGGGGGGGGGGGAGGAGGGGGGCAACACCCCACCCCACATATACGACCCCATAACTTCCCCAGCATAACCATTGCGTCGCTTGTTTACAAAGGCAA
>NZ_JBJXIB010000251.1:0-1838 GCF_046115965.1 Janthinobacterium sp. CG_23.3
TTTTGTGCGCCCAGCATGGGCGCACTCTTGTGGGTGAAAGTCCCGCCGTGAGCTGACCACAGCGAACGAAGTGAAGCGCAACTGCGGAAGGGCGACCGACCGTGGGGAGGAAGCGTGGATCGAAACTGCGAGCCGATGGACAAGAACCGGATAGAAGGCGGTGCCGATCAGGGCGAGCGGGCAAGAAACCGCGAAGCTCTTGTGGTCAAAGATCAGGCGGCGTAAATCCGGCGGTTGTGCAGGGAAGGAGTGCGTTCTTACCTGGGGAGATCTCGCCTCGCGCCTGAAAGGGCGACGGTGGAAGCCGGAGCGAGAAGTCAGCAGAGGCCGTAGTAGCCGCAGTATGGGCGAAGGGCCGAACGAGAAGGAGCGTCAAACGCCATGTCGATGGACGATGTAATGCCCCAGATGCCCGCGCCAGCGGGGCGGGTCGCGGTAAGGCGGGGTGAAGCCTCGTCCCAAGCGTCCAGCGGGGAAACAACGGCCACGCGGCATGCAACGGAAGGCGCGGGGCAAGGCCTGCTTGCGCAGGTGCTTGCGAGAGAGAACATGCAACGCGCGTGGAAACGCGTGAAGGCGAACAAGGGTGCGGCAGGCGTGGACGGGATGGACATCGCCGCGACCGGCCGCCATTTGGTGACCGCGTTGCCGACCATCCGAGAGCAGTTGATGGCAGGCACGTACCGGCCCAGTCCGGTGCGTCGCGTCGGCATCCCCAAACCAGATGGCAGCGAACGTGAATTGGGCATCCCCACCGTGGTCGACAGGCTGATCCAGCAAGCCCTTCTGCAAGTGCTGCAACCGCTGATCGATCCCACTTTTAGTCAACACAGCCACGGCTTCCGTCCGGGCCGGCGCGCGCGCGACGCGGTGCTGGAAGCGCAGCAATACGTGCAGGACGGTTGCCGTGTGGTGGTGGACGTGGACTTGGAAAAGTTCTTCGACCGCGTCAACCACGACGTGCTGATGGACCGCTTGACGAAGCGCGTCGCCGACGCCGGCGTGATCCGGTTGGTTCGGGCGTATCTGAACGCGGGCATCATGCACGGCGGCGTCGTGAACCAGCGCGAACAGGGCACGCCGCAAGGCGGGCCGCTGTCGCCGCTGCTGGCCAACGTGCTGCTCGACGGGGTGGATCGGGAGCTTGAGCGGCGGGGCCACCGCTTCGTTCGCTACGCCGACGACTGCAATGTGTATGTACGCAGCCTGAAGGCGGGCGAACGGGTGATGGCGCTGCTCAGGCGTCTCTACGGCAAGCTGCATTTGACGATTAACGAATCGAAGAGTGCGGTGGCGGGTGCGTTTGGCCGCAAGTTTCTGGGCTACAGCCTGTGGGCGGGCCCGAAAGGCGAGGTCAAGCGCGCCGTGTCGGCCAAGGCGCGAGAAACGTTCAAGCAGCGGATACGGGAGTTGACCCGCCGTACCTGCGGGCGCAGCATGACCGAACTGGTCGAACCGCTACGCCGCTACGTGTTGGGATGGAAGGCCTATTTCGGACTGGCGCAAACACCGCGCGTCTGGCGCCAGCTGGACGAATGGATGCGCCACCGGCTGCGGGCAATCCAGCTCAAACATTGGAAGCGTGGCACGACGGCATATAGGGAATGCATAGCATTGGGTGCAAAGCCATGGTTGGCACAGAAAGTGGCGGCAAACTGCCGCCGATGGTGGTTCATCAGCCGCCGTTCACTCAACGCAGTACTAACAACAGCCTATTTCGACAGGCTGGGCTTTCCTCGCCTCTCATAACCTCAACTACTCGAACCGCCCGGTGCGGACCCGCATGCCGGGTGGTGTGGCAGGGGTCGGCTAGTTTCACTGGCCGCCCCTATGCCAAT
>NZ_JBJXIB010000252.1:0-1806 GCF_046115965.1 Janthinobacterium sp. CG_23.3
GCTACGCAAGCAAGGCCATGGCATGCTTGAGGTTCTGCTCCGGGCCTTCAACGGTAATCCTATCCCGCTTGCCGCATAGCGGCTGAACAGTCACTGAAAAAGTTACGTCCGGAAAGCTAGGAAGGTAAATTCCAGCACTGGCCGTTTCCTGACCGCTATACGATTTATCAGAAATGAATCCGTTCCCAAAGCAAAATCCGTCCTCGTCCGGAACCTCTTCGGACATACGCAACCGCACGTTTTTTGCAAGCTGGGCCTGCCTGCTAGTCGCCGCCTCCTCCGTGTCTCTCTTACCTTCAGTTTTCCGACTTACAATGTCCATAATAATAAACGTGACATCCCCCTTATTAACATAAGTATTGAAACTTAAAGAACCACGCTGCTTATCATACACATCCCCGTAATATCGAATTTGCCAACTTGCCTCAACGGGGCCTTTTCCGTTGTATGTTATTTCGGCTTCCTGGTCTTCCAGTTTTATTTTTTTAATATCATCCAAAACGCGCAGCTTAACAGCTTCCAGCCCGCCATTGATGACATTAACGTCTGCTGGAAACCAAACCGGCCCCATGATTAGTTGCGCCTCCAGCGGCACCTCCAGCGCATAACGGCCGAAGCAGACCAGTTTGGTTTTGGCGAAGAGCGTTTGCAGGCGTCCGCTCAGTTTTACGGTTTCGGGCACAGCGTCTTCCTTGTATGAATAACTGGGTGTACAAGCCTGTAACAAGGCAAGAATTAAGATCGCGACGCCATGAGGGCGCGCATATTTGCGTAAGGTGTCTGTCATGGATTACGGCCATTTCGCAGTTTTGGCGATCTGCACGATGGAATACACCATGGAAGCAAGCACTTGGGTGTCGGCGTAGCTGCTTTGATGTTCATATCCTTTGCCTTCTTCGCCATGCTCGAACAGCGTACCGGCAATGTGCCGGGCAGAACGATTCGATGGCACAGTTTCGTCACCTGCTGCATTGGCCGGTTGCAACTTCAGAGTCAGCACGCGGTGACCCGCCTGAACGGTGAGCGTGCTCTTCGCGTCATCGCTCAACAAGATCCAGCTTTCCGGATGCGGCCAAGGAATGGTGCGGCCAGCCGAGTCGACATTGCTACCCGTGCTGCCGATTACCTTGAAGACAACCTCGCCGTAACTCTGACGTGCCGGCGAGGCGCAGTAACTCGCATAAGTAGAAGTCGGGTGAAACGTTTTCTCGATTGATTGAAGAAAAATACCGGCTTTGGCAATTCGGTCCTTAACCTTTTCAATGCCTCCCCCCCTGACCTCTTGCACGTTCCCCGGATTCACCCACAGCGGATTCAGCAAACGCCACCACGCCGTCGGCGGTTGCAAGTATATGCTGTCCAACGCACTTCCCTTTTCATTGGGCCAACTGGCCAATAACTTGCCGACGCCGTCGACCACTTTCAGCCAGTGCGGCCCATAGGCGCCGCCCGGCATCATTTCCAGCGGCGCCGGAGCATTGGCCAAGATCGCCGTCGCGTGCTGGCCGTTGATTCCGAGTATCTCTGCCTCGGTTTCGGCGACCATCCCGTCCTTTTCCTGGAAGCCGAAACGCATCCGCTTGTACGCACCGGCGGCCCCGATTGTCGGCATGACGTTGTGATAGATGCCCAATACCTTCACGGTCGCGTCGTTCAACAAGTTGCCGTAGCTGGGGTGAATCAGCGCGCGGGCCAGCAAGCCGCCCATGCTGTGGGCAATCCACCCAAGTTAAGAATTTTTCTTTAAAAGTAGAGCGAAATACAATAAAAAGCTTGACATGCCAGTGAGGTAGGGCGCGGCCAGTG
>NZ_JBJXIB010000253.1:0-1749 GCF_046115965.1 Janthinobacterium sp. CG_23.3
GCAGCACGCCGTCGATGTTCACGCTCGGACGCGTCCAGTCGGCCAGCTCCTGCTGCACCACGAACGGCGTCGCCGAAAAATCGATATTCGGATTGAGCGCGCGCGCATGCAGCGACGGCGCCAGCTGGCCATGGCGCATTTGCAGCAGCACCTTGGTCAGGCCGGCGATGCCGGCCGCGCTTTCGCAATGGCCGATGTTCGACTTGGCCGAGCCGATCGCGCAAAACTGGCGCTCCTGCGTATCCCGTCCAAACGCCTGCGCCAGCCCGCGGATTTCGATCGGATCGCCCAGCGCGGTGCCGGTGCCGTGCGCCTCGATATAACTGACGCTGCGCGCATCAATTCCGGCTTTGTCGAGCGCGTCGCGGATCACCTCGGCCTGCACTTGTGGATTGGGCACCATATAACCATTGGTTTTGCCGCCGTGATTGATGCTGCTGGCGCGGATCACGCCGTAGATATGGTCCTGGTCCGCTTCGGCCGCCGACAAACGCTTGAGCAAGACCGCGCCCACGCCTTCGCCGGGCACGAAGCCATTGCCGTTCGCGCCGAAGCTTTTGCACTGGCCGTCTTCCGACAGCATGCGCTGCGAGCACAGGGCCGTGTAATTGGACGGGTGCAGATACAGGTTCACGCCGCCGGCGATGGCCATGTCGCACTCGCCGCGGTGAATATGCTCGCATGCCTCGTGGATCGCGGTCAGGGACGACGAACACATGGTGTCGATCGGCATGCTCGGCCCCTTCAGGTCGAGCAGGTAGGACACCCGGTTCGCCACCGAGGCGAACGAGGTGCGCGGCAGAACCTGGCTGCCCGGCTGCGCCCCGTACAGCTCGAATCCGGTTTTCGTCACGCCGGCGAACACACCGACCCGGCTGCCATATTGCTGCAACAGTTGTTCCCTGGTGTAGCCGGCGTCTTCCAACACGGACCAGCAGGTTTCGACGAACAAGCGCTCCTGCGGATCCATGCCGAGCGCTTCAAGCGGCGATATGCGGAAGAATAAGGGGTCGAACTCGGCGAAGCCGTCGACAAAACCGCCCCATTTGCTGTAACTGGCGCCCGCTCCGGGCGTGCTGTCGAAAAAGCCGTCCAGCGCCCAGCGCTCGGCCGGGATCTCGCTGATGCAATCCCGGCCTGCCCGCAGATTGGACCAGAACTCATCGATGTTGCGGGCCTGCGGATAACGGCCGCTGACGCCGATAATGGCGATCGCCTCGCGCTCGGCGCGCTGCAATGGCGCCGCCGCGCCGACCCGGCCAGGGCCGGCGGAGCGGGCAAGCGCCTTCCTGGCGCGGCGCGGCGCAACCGCACCCGCCGCGAGGTCGGTTGCGCCGGGCGCCGCCGCCGCGGGCAGGGCCTCGCCCGGCGACTGCACGCCGCTCCATTGCAGGCAGGCGGGCCGGTGCCGCGCCAGCAAATAGGCGCCTAGCGCGCGCAAGCTGGCGCACTCGTAAAACAACGTCTTGGGCAAGACGCCGAACACCTCTTCCAGGCGCGCGTTGAGCTGCGTGACCAGGACCGAATCGACGCCATAGTACTCAAAACCTTGATCCAGGTCGATCTTCTCCATCGACAGTTTGAGGACGCTGCCGAACATTTTCTTCAACTGCTGGCCCAGCGCCGCTGTCAGCGCCGGTTGCTGCGGCTGCGGGGGGGGGGGGGGGGGGGGGGGGGGGAGGGGGGGGGGGGGGGGGGAAGGGGGGGGGGGGGGGAGGGGGAGGGGGAGGGGAAACAGGCGGCTGGTTG
>NZ_JBJXIB010000254.1:0-1715 GCF_046115965.1 Janthinobacterium sp. CG_23.3
GCAGCACGCCGTCGATGTTCACGCTCGGACGCGTCCAGTCGGCCAGCTCCTGCTGCACCACGAACGGCGTCGCCGAAAAATCGATATTCGGATTGGCCGCGCGCGCATGCAGCGACGGCGCCAGCTGGCCATGGCGCATTTGCAGCAGCACCTTGGTCAGACCGGCGATGCCGGCCGCGCTTTCGCAATGGCCGATGTTCGACTTGGCCGAGCCGATCGCGCAAAACTGGCGTTCCTGCGTATCCCGTCCAAACGCCTGCGCCAGCCCGCGGATCTCGATCGGGTCTCCCAGCGCGGTGCCGGTGCCGTGCGCCTCGATATAACTGACGCTGCGCGCATGCACGCCGGCGCGCCGCAACGCGTCGCCGATAAGCTGGGTCTGCGCCAGCGGATTGGGCACCGTGTAGCCATTGGTCTTGCCGCCGGCGTTGAGCATGCTGCCCTTGATGACGCCGTAGATCTGGTCGCCGGCGGCGATCGCCGCCTGCAAAGGCTTGAGCACCACCGCGCCCACGCCTTCGCCGTCGACGAAGCCGTCGGCGTCGGCGCCGAACGATTTGCAGGCGTCGCCGGACGACAGCATCGCCATCGCGGACAGGCCGACGTAATGGCCGGGATCGAGTATCAGGTTGACGCCGCCGGCGATCGCGCAGGCGCAACTACCGCTGCGCAGACTCTCCAGCGCCAGGTGCAGCGCCGTCAGCGACGACGAGCAAGCGGTGTCGACCGCGATGCTGGGGCCGTGGAAGTCGAGCAGGTAGGAGACCCGGTTGGCGACCGACCAATAGCGCGCGCCGCCCACGTAGTTTTCGTTCATCACGCCGACAAAGACGCCCACGGCGCCATCCTCGGCCAGGCTGGCCGGCGTATAGCCGGCGTCCTCGATGCTGCGGTAGGCTTCTTCCAGGAACAGCCGCTCCTGCGGACTCATTTTCTCCGCCTCGTACGGGGAAATATTGAAGAACAGCGGGTCGAAGCAATCGGCGCTGTCGATGAAGCCGCCCCATTTGCTATAGGTTTTGCCGGACTTTCCCTTGTCGGCGTCAAAGTACAGGGCCGAGTCCCAGCGCGCGGCGGGCACCTCGGTGATGCAGTTGGTCCCCGCCTTCAGGTGCGCCCAGAATTGCTCGACGTTTTCCGCGCCGGCGTAACGGCCGGCCAGGCCAACGATGGCGACCTCCTGCGTCCCGGCCGGGAGCGCAACCGGCGCCGGCGCCGGCGCGGCGGCGCCCGGCGGCGGCGGGGGGCGTGGGGTCTGGGCGGGAGTACGAAAGACGCCCCGGTTCACCACCCACCACATCTACAACAGCCACAGATCGTGTTCGATAAAATGGGCGACCAGCGCATCGATGGTCAGGCATTCGAAAAACAGCGTGCTGCCGACATCGGCGAAGACCTGGCGCAGGGCGTTGGTCAGTTGCACGATGAGAATCGAATCGATGCCGTACTGCGCCAGTTGCGCGCCGGCGTCGATCTTGTGCAGCGGCACGCGCAAAGTATCGCTGATCAGTTTCTTGAAGCGCGCCACGGCGCCTGCCGCGAGGCGCGCGTCGGCGCCGGCCGCCAACGGCGGGGCGCAGGCGGCGGCCGGCGCGGCGCAGGCGGCCGGCGCCGGCGCCGGTGCCAGGGAGAGAGGGGGGGGGAACCCCCCCCCCCCCCCCCCCGTCCCCCCCCCCCCCCCCCCTCCCCACCCCCCCCCCCCCCCCCCCACCCAC
>NZ_JBJXIB010000255.1:0-1654 GCF_046115965.1 Janthinobacterium sp. CG_23.3
TTAGGAGAAAATCATGCAACCGACCCGCGCCAACGATTTTACGCCTGAAGTCGAAGTTTTTGCGGTGGCATTAGAGTTGTCGAGCAAGAGCTGGAAAATTGCCTTGCACGACGGAAAGAGAGAGAAGCCGGCGATTCAGACGGTTTCCGGCGAGACAGCGGCGGGGCGCCTCAACGAAACGGTGCAGGAGATTGAGAAGTTCAAGGCAAAGTGGGGCCTGGCCGCAGAGGTACGCACCGTCGTGCTGTACGAGGCTGGTCAGGATGGCTTCTGGATTGAACGCGCCCTCTCGAAGCTGGGCTACGAGGTGGTGATCTGCGACCCTGCCAGCATTCCCGTCGAGCGGCACAAACGGCGGGCCAAGACCGACCGGCTCGACGCGATCAAGCTGGTGCTGACATTGCGGGGCTGGTTGCGTGGCGAGTACGACCGGATGCACGTGATCCGTGTTCCGACGGTGGAGGCCGAGGCGCAGCGGCACGTGGTACGGGACCGCGGCGAGTTGCAAAAGGAAACGCAGCAGCACCGCGACCGGATCCGCAAGCTGCTGCGCACCGTCGGCTGCTGGGATGGCGTCGGCGGCGATGTGGGGGCGCGGCTGAACAAGCGGGAATTGTGTTGCTACGACGGCGATCCGCTGTCGGCGCAGCTGCAGCAGCGGCTGGAACAGGAGTGCAAACGTTTGGAGTTGGCGCAGCAACAACTGGCCGCGCTGGAAAAAGGGATGGCGGAGCAATTGCCGCCGGAGGTGCGCCAGCGCATTGCCGACCTGGAACGGTTGAAGGCGGTGGGGCCGGTGGGCGCGACGAGGCTGGTGCTGGAGCTGTTCTGGCGCAAATTCGAGAACCGCAGGCAGGTGGGCGCCTGCGTCGGTTTGGTGCCGCAGCCCTACGACAGCGGCGAGAGCCGGGTTGACCAGGGCATCAGCAAGCAGGGCAACCGGCGCGTGCGCGCGCTGTTGATCGAGATGTCTTGGTTCTGGCTGCGCTACCAACCCGACAGCGTGATGACGAAATGGTTCGCCCGGCGCACGCAGGGAGGCCAGAACAAGCGCGGCAAGCGCATCGCCATCGTCGCGGTGGCGCGCAAGCTGGTGGTCGCCCTGTGGCGCTACCTGGAGCATGGGATCGTCCCCGAAGGGGCGCAGTTGAAACGAGCGGCATAAGGGAGTAAGGCGGCACGTTCAGTACCAGTAGTTGGCATTACGTTGAAGTACGCAGCAGCAAGGAGTAGGCAGGCCCGTAACCCGACCTGGTTGCCCATGGCAACCGACCCTAGTAGATGGGGCTTGCACGCATCAAGGTCACTAAGCGCAACGCGCATGCAGAATTAGGCTGGGGTAGCAAAACCAGCGGATAGAAGGTGGTGGGACGTGAAGTCTCACGCAATGATGACCGAGAGCTTCGAACTGGGCTGTACGAACGACGAAAGCAAAGCGCTGGCAATGAACGAAGGCCAAAACGAAACAGGTCGGCATGGCGCCAAGCCGCAATATGCGTCATGGCGCCATGGACCAGCATATTTCGGTATCGGCGGGGTCAAGGGTTCGCTTCGCCGGGCTTCGCCCGCCCTTGACCCCGCCGATACCGAAACAAGGGATAGGATAAATTTGCGAAAAACCAGTTGACTTGGAATTCATCATAGAAGGTCGGGT
>NZ_JBJXIB010000256.1:0-1616 GCF_046115965.1 Janthinobacterium sp. CG_23.3
ATCTGGCTTGGATTGAAGGATGTTCACGTGGCGGCGGAAACGATACGCACCCTACGCGAAATGGGGGCGCTCAAGAGTTGTGTATAACGAGGTGGATTCAAGGATATCGAGGTGCGGGCGGTCGAGGCGCCGTTCATATTCGAGTCGGTCGCCCAGTACCTGGATTTTGCGCGCGCCTTGATTCCCGCGTCGATTAATAAAATTATCGCCGAAGCTTGTGATGCCGCGACCGTCGAGGCGCTCTGGCAGAAGCTTGGCATACGGGTAAAGGAGTTTGAAACCGCGAGCGGCACGCTGTCGATTAAGTCGAGCGCTTTCTGTATCGGCGCGACCAAGCGCTAAGGATGCCGGCAACGCCGCTGCCGCCGCGAGCGTGAATTGCCAATAGCATTGCTCCGCGTGATACATTAGTGCCAAGGACGCAGCCGCGGCTTTGGAGGGAGGCGAGCTTGAGCATTGTCACGATTTTCAATCAAAAGGGCGGCGTGGGCAAAACCACCACCGCCGTCAACCTGACCGCCGCGCTGGCGCGGCGCGCGCGCAATCCCTACTGCATCGACCTCGACCCGCAGGCCCAATTCAGCGCCATCAGCGGCGTGCGCGCGTGCGACGGCGACGCCACGGTGCTGGCCCTGTTCCAGCGCAACCGCCCGCTGCGCGAGCTGATCGTCACGAGCAACAACGGCGGCAGCATTATCCCGGCGCACCTCGAACTGTCCAAGGTCGACACCCTGTTCGGCAAGGGCTATAACGTGGTCAACCGGCTCAACGCCGCGCTGCGCGCCGAGCATTTCATCGACGAGCCCTATCCGGTGTTGATCGATTGCAGCCCGCTGATCGGGGTAATGGCGCTGAACGCCATTTTCGCCTGCCAGGGCGTGATCATCCCGGTGTCGGCCGACCACCTGTCGGCGCGGGCCGCGCTGCAAACCGAGAAAACCCTGAAGGCGCTGGAGGTGGTGCTGAAGCGCCGGGTGCCGCGGCGCTATCTGATGACGCGCTTCGACAGCCGCCGGCGCATGGCGTGGGAGGTGCAGCAGATGCTGGAGGAGAAATTCGGCAGCGAGGTGTGCCGCACGCGGATTTCGGAAAACGTCAGCCTGGCGGAAAGCCCGGCGCATAATATGACGGTGTTCCAGCACGCGCCCAGCAGCCGCGGCGCGCAAGACTACGACGCCCTGCTCGACGAATTGCTGGCCGACGGTTTTATCGTTTGAGCGGATCGCCGTCTTAACTGTCTTTTGAAATCAAGGTCAGGATGTCCTCGATCGAGGTGGCCTGCCATATCTTCTCTTCGGTATTTTTCGTCACGCAGCGCAGCACCGTGCAAAGCCGGTACATTTGCATCAGCTTGCGCTCGGCGTCGGGCTGGTCGCGCCCGGCGATTAATATGCTGTCGATCTTTTGCCCGTAGCGGGTCTGCACCGAGAAATCAAATTTCAACATCGGGTTCCCCTTCATGGAGGCTGACCGCCATTATGCGCCGAAATTGCCGCTGCGCAAGCTTGGACTGGTATTCCATCAGGGCGATTGCATGAAGGATCAGATGGCCAGGCCCAACACCTTGCCAAGGTAGTCGGCGTTCCAGCCCGCCTTTAGGCGCTTGGAGGCGACGC
>NZ_JBJXIB010000257.1:0-1608 GCF_046115965.1 Janthinobacterium sp. CG_23.3
GCCACAGAACCCGTTACGCCCAGCTGCACCGCTTATGAAAGCGGGTACCCGCTACCGATCCGAAAGTCAATTTCCATACAAAACGGCATAGAGCCGCGCCGGCTGGCGCAAGGCCCGGCGCCGCGGGCGTTCAAACTAAGCAATCGTTTTAGTTATATCAATCGTTTGAAACGTATGGTTTAATAGCATTTATGAATGATAGATCCACCAACAACAAAGCCGGCCGCCCCGCCGACGACGCGCGCAAGCCGCGCTCGGACGGCGAGCAGTCGCGCGAGCGCCTGCTGATGGCGGCCATGCGCCTGTTCGCCGAGCGCGGCTTCGACAAAACCCCGACCCGCGAAATCGCCCTGGCCGCCGGCGCCAACGTCGCCGCGATCAGCTACTATTTCGGCGACAAGGCCGGCCTGTACCGCGCCGCGCTGTCGGCCTCGTCCTCCAGCCCGGAACACGACATCGGCTTGTTCGACCAACCCCATTTCACGTTGCGCCAGTCGCTCGACGGCTTCTTCACGCTGCTGCTCGAACCGATGCGCCAGGGCGAGACGGCGCAGCTGTGCATGCGCATGTGGTCGCGCGAGATGCTCGAACCGACCGGCCTGCTGGCCGAGGAAATCGACCAGTCGATCAAGCCGATGCACCTGGCGCTGGTGTCCCTGCTGTGCCGCCACCTCGGCGTCGCCGGCGCCGACGACGATATGCACCGGCTGGCCTTCGCCATCACCGGCCTGGGCCTGCAAGTGATGCTGGGCTGCGACGTGATCCGCGCGGCGCGCCCGCAATTGCTGGACACGCCCGACGCGGTGCTGCGCTGGCAGCCGCGCCTAGTCGGCTATGCCGAGGCGATCGTCGCCGCCGAACAAACCCGTCTACGACAAGGAAGCATATGAAGACTCTTCAACGCGCGTTGGCAGCCGCCGCCGCGATGGCGCTGAGCGCCTGCGCCAGCCAGGCGCCGGCGCCGCGGGTGGCGCACGCCGCGCCGGCGCAATGGCAGGCGCCGCTGCCGCACAACGGCAGCGTCGACGACCTGGCCGGCTGGTGGCAGCGCCAGGGCGACGCCCTGCTGGTGCAACTGATCGCCGCGGCCCAGGAAGTGAGCCCGTCGGTCGCCGCGGCCCGCAGCCGCATCGCGCAGTCGCGCGCCGAGCGCGTCGGCAGCGGCGCGGCGCTGGGGCCGACGCTGGACGCCAACGCCAGCGCCAGCCGCACGAGCCAGCAGTCGGCCCAGCCGCTCGGCACCACCGCCCAGGCGGCGCTGCAGGCGGCGTGGGAGATCGACCTGTTCGGCGCCAACCGCGCCGCCCGCGACGCCGCCCAGGCGCGCCTGGACGGCGCCCACGCCGGCTGGCACGACGCCCGCGTCTCGGTCGCCGCCGAGGTGGCCAACCAGTATTACAGCCTGCGCGCCTGCGCCCGCCTGCTGGCCGTGGCGCAGCAGGACGCCGCCTCGCGCGCCGACACCGCCCGCCTGACCGAGCTGACCGCCGGCGCCGGCTTGCAGGCGCCGGCCAGGGAGCAGCGGGGGTACGGCAACACGACAAAGAGGAAACCACGAGCAACCAAAAAAGGGGCAGAACTCGAGTACGGCAGGACAGGGCGTGTGGG
>NZ_JBJXIB010000258.1:0-1568 GCF_046115965.1 Janthinobacterium sp. CG_23.3
CTGACAGCAATGTCATTAAACAGAGATTAAACTGAAGAGTTTGATCCTGGCTCAGATTGAACGCTGGCGGCATGCCTTACACATGCAAGTCGAACGGCAGCACGGAGCTTGCTCTGGTGGCGAGTGGCGAACGGGTGAGTAATATATCGGAACGTACCCTAGAGTGGGGGATAACGTAGCGAAAGTTACGCTAATACCGCATACGATCTAAGGATGAAAGTGGGGGACTCGCAAGAGCCTCATGCTCGTGGAGCGGCCGATATCTGATTAGCTAGTTGGTAGGGTAAAAGCCTACCAAGGCATCGATCAGTAGCTGGTCTGAGAGGACGACCAGCCACACTGGAACTGAGACACGGTCCAGACTCCTACGGGAGGCAGCAGTGGGGAATTTTGGACAATGGGCGAAAGCCTGATCCAGCAATGCCGCGTGAGTGAAGAAGGCCTTCGGGTTGTAAAGCTCTTTTGTCAGGGAAGAAACGGTGGTTTCTAATACAGATCACTAATGACGGTACCTGAAGAATAAGCACCGGCTAACTACGTGCCAGCAGCCGCGGTAATACGTAGGGTGCAAGCGTTAATCGGAATTACTGGGCGTAAAGCGTGCGCAGGCGGTTTTGTAAGTCTGTCGTGAAATCCCCGGGCTCAACCTGGGAATTGCGATGGAGACTGCAAGGCTAGAGTTTGGCAGAGGGGGGTAGAATTCCACGTGTAGCAGTGAAATGCGTAGATATGTGGAGGAACACCGATGGCGAAGGCAGCCCCCTGGGTCAAGACTGACGCTCATGCACGAAAGCGTGGGGAGCAAACAGGATTAGATACCCTGGTAGTCCACGCCCTAAACGATGTCTACTAGTTGTCGGGTTTTAATTAACTTGGTAACGCAGCTAACGCGTGAAGTAGACCGCCTGGGGAGTACGGTCGCAAGATTAAAACTCAAAGGAATTGACGGGGACCCGCACAAGCGGTGGATGATGTGGATTAATTCGATGCAACGCGAAAAACCTTACCTACCCTTGACATGGCTGGAACCCTTGAGAGATCAGGGGGTGCCCGAAAGGGAACCAGTACACAGGTGCTGCATGGCTGTCGTCAGCTCGTGTCGTGAGATGTTGGGTTAAGTCCCGCAACGAGCGCAACCCTTGTCATTAGTTGCTACGAAAGGGCACTCTAATGAGACTGCCGGTGACAAACCGGAGGAAGGTGGGGATGACGTCAAGTCCTCATGGCCCTTATGGGTAGGGCTTCACACGTCATACAATGGTACATACAGAGCGCCGCCAACCCGCGAGGGGGAGCTAATCGCAGAAAGTGTATCGTAGTCCGGATTGTAGTCTGCAACTCGACTGCATGAAGTTGGAATCGCTAGTAATCGCGGATCAGCATGTCGCGGTGAATACGTTCCCGGGTCTTGTACACACCGCCCGTCACACCATGGGAGCGGGTTTTACCAGAAGTAGGTAGCTTAACCGCAAGGAGGGCGCTTACCACGGTAGGATTCGTGACTGGGGTGAAGTCGTAACAAGGTAGCCGTATCGGAAGGTGCGGCTGGATCACCTCCTTTCTAGAGT
>NZ_JBJXIB010000259.1:0-1543 GCF_046115965.1 Janthinobacterium sp. CG_23.3
CTACGCAAGCAAGGCCATGGCATGCTTGAGGTTCTGCTCCGGGCCTTCAACGGTAATCCTATCCCGCTTGCCGCATAGCGGCTGAACAGTCACCGTCAATTTTGAGTTTTTTTTGGATGTGTTCGATTTGGCTTGCGGAGCCAAACCCATTCTATAGCGTTGGTATGCTGTCGATAGTTTGCATAGCAATTTTTGGTGTGATAATGGCCGGGAAGGCAAGGAGATGAGGCCTGTCATATTTATGGCCGCGACCAGGTACGCGGCGCGTACTCCTGAATCCTGATGCTAAACGGCACAGGGACCGCTATCCCGCCGAACCAGCGTTTTCGGTAAAAGTGACCGCTGCGCGTCGATTATGACGAGCGCCGAAGCATCTCCTAAAAAGTGATATAGCCAAGTTCCATCGCCTTCGCGACCGCATGAGTTCGGCTGGATACATTCAAAGTCCGCATCAAGCCGGCGACATGGTTGTCGATTGTTCCGCTGTTGAGCTTGAGTTGTTTGGCAATTTGTTTGGATGAATATCCACGTTGAAGAAGGCATAGCACGTCAAGTTGGCGTCGCGTAATCACCGATGAAGCCCGCGATTTCTTTGCGCCATCTACAGAGGGAAACGTCCGACGGCCGTCGAAAACTGATCGTAGCTCCGACATGAAATCGCCGAAAGGCGCGGTTTTGACGATATAGCCAAGTAAGCCCAAGTCCTTGGCTGCGCCAATAAAATCCGGATTGCTGGATCCGGTCACAATGACGCAACGTTCATGTGCGCCTTGCAGCGCAAAATATCGCACCAGGGACAATCCATAGGCCTTCGGAACGTCAAGGTCGACGAAAATACGAAACCAATTGACGGGGCGCAAAAATTCGTCGCGGGCGGTTTCTGCGCAACCGCAAATAGTGGCGCTGATTCCACTATCCATTTTAGATAAAAGAAATTCAATTGCAAATGCAACAACCGGATGATTTTCGACAATCAGGACACGTTTTTCTTGAGGGGCACGTTGCATAAACATTTCCACAGTCAGCTTTCGGCAGGATCACAACAGTGCACGAACCAGCAGCGCCCCCTTCTCCGCAGAAGTGAGCGCACTAAGCCATTCGCCGCCCATCTGGCGAAGGTCGTCGTCGCTGAGTGGAATTGTCTGTTTTGATATTATTATATATAATATCACATCATTCTTAATCGACGTTCCAGCTCATGCAATAGTTGATCAAGTCGTTGATTACAAAGTAACATATCGCATTTTCCGCCTTCATTCGGTCGATCTCTGCGAGACGCCAGAGCAGTGATCAAAGCCTGGCCTTGATAATACTTGCCATTCCGGAAGCTAGCTCTGTATGTCCTATATTGGATTTGACGGACCCAATAGCACAACTTGGCCTATCTTTTTCTGAAGCTTACTTGTAACCCAATCTTTTAAATGCTGGTGTAAGTCTCCGCGGCGCCGGCGGCTCTATGCCGTTTCGTGTGGAACTTGACATCTAGTACCATAGCGGGCACTGCCATTTTGAAGACGAAGAACGCCTGATGAGTATTGCCGTT
>NZ_JBJXIB010000260.1:0-1529 GCF_046115965.1 Janthinobacterium sp. CG_23.3
CGCAAGCAAGGCCATGGCATGCTTGAGGTTCTGCTCCGGGCCTTCAACGGTAATCCTATCCCGCTTGCCGCATAGCGGCTGAACAGTCACAATTTTGGCTTGTTATACAGCGCCCGCGCTAGTAGAATGCGTTGCCTTTGACCGCCAGACAAGCCGCTGCCGATATCACCGACCAGGGTGTTAAACCCCATCGGCATGGCTGCGATCTCGTCGTGCACCGCAGCCAACAGCGCGCAAGCCTGGATCTGCTGCTGTTTTGGCGAAGGATCGAAAAAGCTGATATTGTCCGCGATCGAGCCGGCGAACAAGGTATCCTCCTGCATCACGGTGCCAAGGAGTTGCCGATAATTAGACAAGCCCAGATGCGTCAGTTTGACACCGCCGACCAATATTTCCCCTTCCGTTGGCTCCAACAAACCGAGCAAGAGTTTGAGCAACGTCGTCTTGCCCCCGCCTGACGGACCGGCCACGGCAATGCACTGGCCTGCGGGGATAATGAGATTCAGTCCGTCCAGTACGTTCGGTTCGCTATCGGAGTAGCGGAATGTCAGGTTGCGTACTTCTATGCTTGGCGCGATGCTTTCCGGATCTATTTCTACCGTTTGCGTATCGTTTTCGGCCTCGGTCAGCACGATGTCGGCGACCCGCTCGCCATGCAGGCGTAGCATACGCAACTCAAAGAGTTTGTCCACCAAGCTCGCCATCCGCAGGCTGAACTGCTCCTTGTAAGTGATGAATGCAAACAACATCCCGACGGAAAAGCGGTTGTCCAGCACGGCCAGCGCCCCCAGCCACATCACTATCACCCGTTCACTGTTGAATAGCAAGGCATTGGCGGTTTGGTAAGAGACTGTGAGTTTGGCTATGCGCAATTCGGCGTTGAACTGATCCGCCAGCGCATTCATCCAGCCGGCGCGCCGCTCCTCATTCCGGCCAAACAGACGCAGGCTTTGCACGCCGCGTACCGACTCCAGAAAATGCGTCTGCTGCCTGGCGGCATGGATAATTTGCTCCGTGCTTGCTTCGCGCAGAGCGCGGAAGATGGCCCAACGCAGGGCAACATACAACAGCACCGTTGCGCATGCCACCAGCGCCAGCGTCGCACTGTACAGTAGCATCATCGCCAAGGTGCCCACCACCAAAACGCCATCGATCACGCCTTCTATGAATTGGCTCGTCAGACTGTGTTGCATCGTTTGGATAGACGCGAAGCGCGACACGATGTCGCCGGTATGCCGCTTCTCAAAGTAGGAAAGGGGCAGTTTCATCAAATGGCCGAATGCATTGCCCAGCCACTGGAGGTTCACATTGGTCGCCAACACCGTCGTCACCCAGGAGCGCACCGCGCCTATCGAGGTCTGCAAGAGAACCAGCAATAAAAATCCGCAACCGAGTACCGTAGTCAAATCCCTGTCGGCCGCCAGCAAGGCGTCGTGGCTCTATGCCGTTTTGTATGGAAATTGACTTTCGGATCGGTAGCGGGTACCCGCTTTCATAAGCGGTGCAGCTGGGCGTAACGGGTTCTGTGG
>NZ_JBJXIB010000261.1:0-1520 GCF_046115965.1 Janthinobacterium sp. CG_23.3
TACGCAAGCAAGGCCATGGCATGCTTGAGGTTCTGCTCCGGGCCTTCAACGGTAATCCTATCCCGCTTGCCGCATAGCGGCTGAACAGTCACGATATTTTCAGCAATTTGCAAGCCTAGCGGAACACCGCCAAATGGATTTCCGTCATCGTCCTTCATATAAATATCGGGCTCTCCGTTTCCCTTAAGCATGAAAGCGTCAAAAATCCAATGCACGCCCAAGAAAACGCGGCTCAAACCGTTTTCTTGAATCATTTGCCATAAACCGCCGGGGAATGTGCGGACAATTTTCGGCCTTACCGTACCGGTATTATCCATACTGATGCCATTGAGTTCATCGGAAGTGATGTCAAGGCCTACCAGAAGCTTGTCGTCGCATATGCTATTTTTTCTGTACAAACCACCCTCCTCATAAAAGAGCCGAGTTATATGGAAAGCTGCTGCGCCGAACGATGCATGTCCCGACGGATATGCCGGAAAGGCGGGTGTGAAATTCTTTGCTATACGGTTGGTATTGGGCGCACCCAAAGGCAACCAGAAAGGATCGCCTGCTGATGTATCTTCTCGCACGCCGAGCACGGGACGCCAAAACTCGTACCTATATTTGTGCTCCCATGCCAGGATGCCAGCGTCAGCCATTGCCACATTAACAAAAGCGAATAGCCTGGCGTTATCAGAAACGGAGTTGCACTTTCTCATGGCAATCTTACGGATTATTTTGTTATATAAGCGTGGCGGCGTACCCAGGTTTGCCACGCCGTCATAGGCCCAGAATATACCGATGATTGTTTCCTCCGGGGTTCTACCTACAATACCGGCAGGAAGCGTTCCCATCAAATCTGGCTTGATTCCTTTCCCCCTCACTTGCGCCAAAGCTTTCCTATACGCATCAGTATTCGGCTTCGGTGGCTCTGCGAGTTCGAACCGCTGAGAAATGCCAAAGCCTTTCGAGAGTTTTCCATACTCCGCTGAATATGTTCCCTGGCCGGGGTTGTCGGGGTCGGGCCGATGTTTTCCAGGGCCGGTCGCGGGTCTATACGAGCCCGCCGCAGCGTCCGGATCGCCCGATCTGTCCTCCAAAATACTGCAGGCAACCTCGTTGCCGAATTCATATGAGCCCCTGGATTTTTCATCCAGTTTTCCATCGTCTACTTTTGCGAGGATAGCGTCGAAAAATTCCGTTTGACTAGGGTATAAAACTGACAAGGTTCTATGCGCCGCGGCGGATACCGCCAATTCTGCCGATAAATCAGCATCGGGTGGAGAACACCCCATATAACTAGGGAGTAACTTCTCGTCGTTGACGACTCCAGCGTAGGCGTCGTACATCGCCAAATGAACGATGGCCAAGGCGCGGGAACTCAGTGTCGGGCCGCGCTGCTCGCCTTGGTTATTTGTATGACTACGCCGATCGGCTTCCAAAGAAATTTCGTGACTGTTCAGCCGCTATGCGGCAAGCGGGATAGGATTACCGTTGAAGGCCCGGAGCAGAACCTCAAGCATGCCATGGCCTTGCTTGCG
>NZ_JBJXIB010000262.1:0-1488 GCF_046115965.1 Janthinobacterium sp. CG_23.3
CAAGCAAGGCCATGGCATGCTTGAGGTTCTGCTCCGGGCCTTCAACGGTAATCCTATCCCGCTTGCCGCATAGCGGCTGAACAGTCACCTTTTTTCTGTTGTTTTTCGCCCGGCACGACATCCGTGCAGTCTTCCGGTACGCGTAACAGCGCGATCCGCGCTTTTCCTATTTTTCTGGCATCTAGCCCAAGCTTTGGTGTCATTAGCTCAACGTAATCTTCCATCTGCTTTGTCTGTACCCAGTCATTTGGAAACTTGATCTCCACTGCTGCAAACACGTTGTCGATCTCCCACGGCTTCTGTCGGTATTCCGGAATGACCAGATCGGGCGCCAAACTTCCACGCGGCCGGGGCCAGAATGGAAATACGCTGCTAATCCGGTGCGGGCGCGTCGGCGGGGTGCCGAGATACCCTTTTTGCGTTGCCCGATTGTAGTTCGGTTCGGCTTTTAACGGGCTCTTCCAATCGAGCATCAGGTCGATGGTTTCGAACATCAGCGACGCCGTGGTTTGTTTCAGTGTGACTTCAATCGTACCTTCGGGAATTTCGCCGCCTATTTTTTTGCGGATACGCCGGGGTACTTTGATCGGTGCCTCCAGCGCCAACTTGCACACGATGCTGATCGCGGGGCGGAAAGGGATCTTGCGCTCGATGTATTCCTTCCACTCGAAGTTTTCATTGCCCCGGCGCGAGACGGTGCTTTTTCCGCCGGGGTCGACCAGTGCGAAGGTCGAGCATTTGACCTCGATTTCCTGCGACATGCTCTCGATGACGCCGCGAATTTTGTGCTTGATCAGTTCCTTGCTCTGCGCCGCAAGCTGCGCGTCGCTGCTGGCCGGCCCCGCCAACTCCTTTAAGCTAGCCTTGAAATCCATTTTTCCCGGCCCGTGAATCATAATATTGCCGCCTTCGAGCTTCAAATAGGCGCCCTGCGCCGTCATCAGCACATGCTCTTTCGCGGCGATGTTCACGCTCTGGGTGACGCTGGCCACGGTGACTGCCTTGTCGGCGGTGATGCTGGTCTTGTCCGACTGGCTCTGGCTGCTGACCTTGCCGGACGCCGCGTGCAGTTTGATGCCGGTTTCCTGGTTCGGCTTGTCCTTATTGCCGGCCTTGCCGTAGGTGAACAGGCTGACGCCCGCCTTCACCAGATAGTAGCTGTTGCCTTGCGCGGCGAAGTTGATGTCCTGCCCGGCGGTGACGCTGCCGGTGTTGCCGGCGGCTAGGATGGCGTTCGCCGGCGTGGTCGCGGCGATGCCCGCCGGGCTAGACAGTTGCAACTGCGCTTGTGTGTAGGCCGTCACCGGAGTATGCCCGCCGCCGCCGTCCGTGCCCTTGAGCACCTCGACGCTGTTGGCCATCTGTGCGATCGCCGGCAATGTGTCTGGTGCCGGCTCGGCCTGGCCCTTGTCGTCCTTGATGCCGGCGTTGTGCTTTTGCGCGGTGCCGGCCATGCTCAGTTGCAGTTCGTGGCTGCGCTCGATCTGC
>NZ_JBJXIB010000263.1:0-1486 GCF_046115965.1 Janthinobacterium sp. CG_23.3
CAATCCACCGAACTTAAGGATATCGCCTCCACTCGGCGAAAATATTTCACATAGTTCTTGACAAGACTGCGGCTGCGCGCGGTCGCCGCCCTGCTGACGGGGGCGTTTTCACGGCAGCAGGGCGGCGACCAATGAAGGCTTTTTGACCTTCACCAGCCGCCATGTCATCGACCATCTTGTCCACGCTATTTGCGGCGTTCGCCCAGCATCTGCAATCGCCGCAGTTTCGCGACCATGCCCGCCATGCCGACCATCCCAGGGCGTTCTGCCGCAACCGCAAGCTGCCGTTGCATTGCTTGATAGCGGCGATGCTGACCGGGATGCGCAAGAGCACCCAGGCCGAGCTCGACGAGTTCTTCGGCCACCTGCATCAACAGGCCCAGCTGCTGCGCGAGGTCACCGCGCAAGCGTTCTCGAAGGCGCGCGCCAAACTCTCCGGCACGGCCCTGACCTCGCTCAACGACTGGCTCATTGAGCGGGCCGAGCGCGACGGCTACATCCCCCGCTGGCACGGCCTGCGGCTGGTCGCCGCCGACGCCAGCGTGCTGCGCTTCGGCCTGCGCGCCAGCCACGTCCCGCGCGCCGCCGCCGTCGACCAGATCGCGTTCGGCCTGTTCCTGCCCGGCGCGGAAATGATGCTGGCCGCCGCGCTGCACAGCACCCACGAGAACGAGCGGCAAATGCTGTACGAGCAGCTCGGGCGCCTTTCCCCCACCGATTTGCTGCTGCTCGACCGCGGCTACCCCTGCCGCTGGCTGCCCGTCGTGCTTGGCGAGCGCGGCATCGCCTTCTGCATGCGCGTCGAACACACCAAGTCGCCCGACAGCAACGAACACGCCGAAAAATCCGGCTTCGCCTGCGTGCGCCAGTTCCTGCGCTCCGGCGCGACCGACCAGATCGTCACCCTGCGCGCGCCCGACCGTGCCGACGCGACCGACTACGAATGCGCCGCCGCGGGCCAAACCGTGCGCCTGGTCCGCCACGTCGCGCCGAACGGAAAAATCCGCGTCCTGATGACCAACCTGCTCGACAGCGCCGCGTTCCCGGCGCACTGGTTCGGCGACCTATACCATCAGCGCTGGAGAATTGAAGAGGCGTTTAAAAGATTGAAACACCGCCTCAACCTCGAACACGTTTCCGGCCTGTCGCACCTGGCCGTCATGCAGGATGTCGCCGCCAAGGTGCTGTGCGACAACCTCCAGGCATTGACTACCTTGACCGCCCGCGCCGACGCAAACCTGCCAGCGAGCACCCGTATCAACCGCGCTTACGTCCACACTGCGCTCAAGCCCCTCTTGCCGGCATTGCTGTTGGGGCGGCGCGGCGCGGCCAAACTACTGCTGACGCTGCTCAAACTCGTGGCCCGGAACACCTACAGGCATAAAGAAGGACTCTCGAAGCCACGAAAATCAAGACCAAAACCCCATAAACACATGACCCTGAAACCATGCTGACGGCGCGCTAAATCCTTAAGTTCGGTGGATTG
>NZ_JBJXIB010000264.1:0-1466 GCF_046115965.1 Janthinobacterium sp. CG_23.3
TCGTCAACTTCTATTTTCGCTACCCCGTCGTTTCCGACCGGCCCTTTTTGCCCGGCATCGAGTGCCTGTCATTGGGGAGGCGAACTATAGCAAAGCAGATACTGGCATGGCAAGGACTTTCCGCTGAGTTGGCGCAAATACCCCTGGCGTGTGTCGACAGCGATTGAAAATTGATACACCTCCGTCACCAGCACTTGCTGGATCCTCATTTCTTTATCGCCCGCTCAGGCGGCCTTGTCGGCTCGGACGCCCTGAACGATTCCCGCCTGCCGCTGGTGCTTGAGCCGGTAGCTCTCGCCGGCGATGGGCACTTATGGGCGTGATGCAGCAGCCGGTCCAACAGCGCCGCCGTCAGCGTCGCGTCTTGCGCAAACGTGGCGTCCCACTGGCCGAACGGCAGATTGCTCGTCACGATCAAGCTGCCCTTTTCGTACAGCGCCGCGATCACCTGGAAGAAGTGGGTCTTGCCGACACCGCTGGGTCCGACGGGCACCACGTTCTCGCTGCGTTCGATGACCAGCCCCTTGGCCTGCGGCCGCGCAGCGGCAATATCGCCCCGCCACGGCGGCGCCAGCGCCTGCAGTTGCAACACCTCCACCTCCAACCGCGCCGACGATTTTTCCAGCGTCACGCCATGCATCCGCTCGTTGGCCACTTCAACGAGCGGATGCACAGCACTTTCGCATTGGCGGTGACGACGTCGAGCTGCAACCACTCTGGCCAAGGCGGCTCGCCAGCGGCACGTAGAACACCTGCGCAGGTAGCCCTTGGTCTGGGCGCGGTATGGCTGGCAGAGCTTGATCCTGAAGCCGCTGTGCTTGGCAAAGTCAAGGAAGCCGGAGTGGTAGCGGTGCTGACTTTCGCCGTACACGTCGCGCTCGACGACGACGACCGTCCTCAAGTTCGTACAGAACCTCGCGCGGTACGCCACTTCGACGACGATCCGCCGCAGACTCAACCCATGCTTGCTCAATTATTGAATTCCACATTCCCCTCGTTGGGTTTCAGCACCACTCCGAAAAGCAGCCATCATCCCAAAACAGCGAATGGCCGGGACCTCACCGTATCCGACAAGCAACCCAGGAACTGAACATACTCTCTCCTCCGGAAATAGCTCCCGTCCTGCAGGAGCGGTTCGCCCACGGAAATGGTACGGTGTTTGTTGGAGCGGGCATTTCTTTAGGTTCAAAAATGCCATCTTGGCAAAAACCCATGGAACCGCTTAGGAATATCTCGGCGACGAAGTTGGAGCAAACGCAAGTTACCTCGATATCGCTGAATTGCATGAAACCAAACACAACCGCAGGGTCTTGGTGAAGTATTTCAACGGGCGTCTGGGCGATATCCAGGGGCTTATAAGCCCGCAAAAACGCGGACGAAAAAAAGCCCCACATCTCTGCGGGGCTTTTTTAATATAACAAGCCTGACGATAACCTACTTTCACACTGGTTGCAGCACTATCATCG
>NZ_JBJXIB010000265.1:0-1432 GCF_046115965.1 Janthinobacterium sp. CG_23.3
GTGTGGGGGTGCAATTTCTTGGTGGTGCGGGAGTGCATGTTCGCGCCGTTCGTGGCGAATCCGGCGGTGGGGACGAAGCTGGGTCTGACCCCCCCCGCCCCCCCCCCCCCCCCCGCCGTCAGCTGGGTGTCGACGTCCAGCTCGGTCGGCGGGCCGCGCCTGGTGTCCGCCAGGCGCGCTTCGAGCCAGGCGAAGAACTCGCACAGCGCGGCGCCGTCCTGCTCCATCGTGGCGCGCACGTGCTCGAGCTCGGACGCGGTCTTGCGCGACTTGGCGAAGGTGGTCGGGTTGACCGCCTCGAGCACCGTCACCGTGTCCGGCACCGCCCGGCGCGTGCCGAGGGTGACGCGGCGCGGGTCCAGCAGCAGGGTCGTACCGGCCGGCAGCGCGGCCAGCGCGGCGTGCGCCGCCGCATACGGCGCCAGGTCGACGCCGTCGGCCGCCAGCGTGGCGCGCAGCGCGGCGTCGACCTTGCCGTCGGCGACGAACAGCGTGGCGCGTTGCGGCGTCACCAGCGCGTGCGCCAGGAACACCGGGTTGTAGCTGACGTCGGCGCCGCGCAGGTTGAACAGGTAGGCGATGTCGTCCAGCGTCGAGATGACGTGGCGCTCGGCGCCGGCGCGCGCCATGGCGCCGCGCAGCGCGGCGAGCTTGTCGGCGCGCGCCAGCGCGGCGTAGGGCGGCAGGTGCGCGAACAGCGGCGCCGCCGGCAGGCCCGGGCGTTCGGTCCAGAGTGCCTCCAGCAGGTCGACGTCGGCGCGCAGCGCCACGCCCTTCGCTTGCAGCGCCTGGCCGAGCAGGCGCGCGGTGGCCAGGCCCAGCACGGCGCCGTCGACGGCGACGCTGTGGCCCGGCGCGACGTGCTCGGCCAGCCAGTCGATGTAGAGCACGCTGGCGCCGGACGGGATCTTCATCAGTTGCACGGCGCCGCCGGCCAGCTCGGCCTCGGCCTGGTTCCAGTAGCGCGCGTCGGTCCAGACGCCGGCGAAGTCGGCGGTGGCGATGAAGGTGCCGACCGAGCCGGTGAAGCCGCTCAACCACTCGCGGCCCTTCCAGCGCTCGGGCAGGTATTCGGACAGGTGCGGGTCGGCCGAGGGCACGACGACGGCGGCGATATGCTGCTCGCGCATGGCGTGGCGCAGCTGCGCCAGGCGATCCGCCAGCGCGGTTTTTTCTGGTATGGGCATGAACTGGCTCAAGTCGGTTATTCGGGGTTGCCGCCAGGGCCGGCGGGGAGCGCGGCGGACCTCCATCATACCGCGATTGCGCCGCGCGCCGTAGCTCGGATTAGCGCGGCGTAATCCGACGCCGGGCCGCCGCCGGCGCCGGCCGGCTTGCGCCGTTCCGGCTAACCCGACCTTCTATGATGAATTCCAAGTCAACTGGTTTTTCGCAAATTTATCCTATCCCTTGTTTCGGTATCGGCGGGGTC
>NZ_JBJXIB010000266.1:0-1388 GCF_046115965.1 Janthinobacterium sp. CG_23.3
ACGCAAGCAAGGCCATGGCATGCTTGAGGTTCTGCTCCGGGCCTTCAACGGTAATCCTATCCCGCTTGCCGCATAGCGGCTGAACAGTCACGAAAATCCTTGTGTCGGTGCTTCGATTCCGCCCCGGGCCACCAAGAATGAGTTGTTGCAGAACGCCAACCCTCGCCGGTTGGCGTTTTCGTTTGTGCAAACACAATGGCGTCGCGCGCCAATCCCCCCACCACCCCGAGCACCTGCTGGCAGAGACCGACGCCACCGCGCCGCCCTGAACGCTAGGGCAAGACCAGCACAAGCCCCTTTCCCCGACACCGGCCTGCCGGAGTATCGCCCGTCTATTTGTAAGACTACTCCTACCGAGATGATAGTTACGACAACTTATGATCCAAGTGGCAATATTTTTTGCTGGGTTCGCCTATGAAGCAAGCGCCAAACCCATGCGCGCCGGTCCGATATTGCCCTGAAGAATCAACAGCTTAGACCTCGCGCACGCTTGAGTCCGCCATACAAATTGCCGCATCCGCCTGCTAGCATAACCGTTCAGATGATTCATCAACCTAGACTGCTTAACGCAGTCGTTTTTTTGTAAGGAACTCCATGAAAAAATCCACCTCCCTGATCGCCGCACTGCTGTTCGCAGGCGCAACCGTCGCTTCCACCGCTGCCATGGCTGCCGACATCAGCCACGCGCCAGAAGCGCTGACCCTGCTCGACGGCACCAGCGACTTCGGCAGCTCGTTTAGCGCCGGCAACAACAAGAACACCTTTTTGGACGAATTCACCTTCAGCTTTAACGGCACCAGCGATTTCGATGGCCTGGTATCGTCGATGAGCTCGAACGCACACAACGGCCTGGACATCACCTCGGTGGCCCTGTACGGCATGAACGGCCTGGTCTCCTCGTTCCAGCAACTGGAAACCGGCAAAACCGACCGCTGGACGCTGACCAAGACGGGCCTGGCCGCTGGCGCCTACTCGGTTAAAGTCGGCGGTAGCGCCGTGTCGGGCAAAGCTGGTAGCTTCGCCGGCAACCTGAACGTCAGCGCGGTACCTGAGCCAACCACCTACGGCATGATGCTGGGCGGCCTGGGCCTGCTGGGCTTCATGGCGCGTCGTCGTAAAAACGCCGCCGCGTAAGCGTCAGCGGCGTTGAGCAAGTAAGAACGGAGGCTTCGGCCTCCGTTTTTTTTCGTCCGCGGCGGCGCCGCCCGCTGTCGCTATGCAACAGCGGCGCGCCGTTCGCAACGATTTAGCGGCGACGACGCGTCAATGATGCCCAAAGCCAACGTATAATCGGAGTGACTATTCAGCCTGAGCGTACAGCGTAGAAAGTTGTTGTAAACGAATCGTGGATAACGCATCATGCGTGCATGCCACCAAAACCGCCCCGC
>NZ_JBJXIB010000267.1:0-1375 GCF_046115965.1 Janthinobacterium sp. CG_23.3
GGATTTAGGTTTGGTCTTTTCAAGATTATTGGCTGTTTCGTTCTTTAACAATTTGGAAGAAGTAAAGTTTTATTTGACCGGCAGGAATGCCGGTCATGGGTAGTGATTGTATTATCAACAAACATGATTCAAGCAATTGAATCTGGCAACGCTGTACTTTCTTATCTTTGTACCGTTTCTTTCGGCGCGCAAGCGGCGAGAGGCTAACGTTATAGGGACAAGCGAATAAGTGCACATGGTGGATGCCTTGGCGATTACAGGCGATGAAGGACGTAGTAGCTTGCGATAAGCTGCGGGGAGCGAGCAAACACGCTTTGATCCGCAGATTTCCGAATGGGGAAACCCACCCTTTTAGGGTATTGCATACTGAATACATAGGTATGCAAGGCGAACGCGGCGAACTGAAACATCTAAGTAGCTGCAGGAAAATAAATCAACCGAGATTCCCAAAGTAGCGGCGAGCGAAATGGGAAGAGCCTGCATGATTTAGCACGACGCATAGTGGAATCCCCTGGAAATGGGAGCCGTAGACGGTGATAGCCCGGTACGCGAAATGCGATGTGTGGAACTAAGTATGCGACAAGTAGGGCGGGACACGTGACATCCTGTCTGAATATGGGGGGACCATCCTCCAAGGCTAAATACTCGTAATCGACCGATAGTGAACCAGTACCGTGAGGGAAAGGCGAAAAGAACCCCGGAAGGGGAGTGAAATAGATCCTGAAACCGTGTGCATACAAACAGTAGGAGCGGACTTGTTCCGTGACTGCGTACCTTTTGTATAATGGGTCAGCGACTTACATTCAGTGGCAAGGTTAACCGCATAGGGAAGCCGTAGAGAAATCGAGTCCGAATAGGGCGTCCAGTCGCTGGGTGTAGACCCGAAACCAAGTGATCTACTCATGGCCAGGATGAAGGTGCGGTAACACGCACTGGAGGTCCGAACCCACTAATGTTGAAAAATTAGGGGATGAGCTGTGGGTAGGGGTGAAAGGCTAAACAAACTTGGAAATAGCTGGTTCTCTCCGAAAACTATTTAGGTAGTGCCTCAAGTATCACCATCGGGGGTAGAGCACTGTTATGGCTAGGGGGTCATCGAGACTTACCAAACCATTGCAAACTCCGAATACCGATGAGTGCGAGCTTGGGAGACAGACGTCGGGTGCTAACGTCCGGCGTCAAGAGGGAAACAACCCAGACCGCCAGCTAAGGTCCCAAAGATTGGCTAAGTGGAAAACGAAGTGGGAAGGCTAAAACAGTCAGGATGTTGGCTTAGAAGCAGCCATCATTTAAAGAAAGCGTAATAGCTCACTGATCGAGTCGTCCTGCGCGGAAGATGTAACGGGGCTAAGCCAGTCACCGAAGCTGCGGATAT
>NZ_JBJXIB010000268.1:0-1373 GCF_046115965.1 Janthinobacterium sp. CG_23.3
ACTTGTTCACGAAGCAATCGGAAGTGGTTCCAAGAAAAGCCTCTAAGCTTCAGTCATACGAGACCGTACCGCAAACCGACACAGGTGGGCGAGATGAGTATTCTAAGGCGCTTGAGAGAACTCGGGAGAAGGAACTCGGCAAATTGGTACCGTAACTTCGGGAAAAGGTACGCCCCGGTAGCTTGATTGGTTTACTCCATGAGGGTGAAAGGGTTGCAATAAACTGGTGGCTGCGACTGTTTAATAAAAACACAGCACTCTGCAAACACGAAAGTGGACGTATAGGGTGTGACGCCTGCCCGGTGCTGGAAGATTAAATGATGGGGTGCAAGCTCTTGATTGAAGTCCCAGTAAACGGCGGCCGTAACTATAACGGTCCTAAGGTAGCGAAATTCCTTGTCGGGTAAGTTCCGACCTGCACGAATGGCGTAACGATGGCCACACTGTCTCCTCCCGAGACTCAGCGAAGTTGAAATGTTTGTGATGATGCAATCTACCCGCGGCTAGACGGAAAGACCCCATGAACCTTTACTGTAGCTTTGCATTGGACTTTGAACCAATCTGTGTAGGATAGGTGGGAGGCTTTGAAGCGGTGACGCCAGTCATCGTGGAGCCAACCTTGAAATACCACCCTGGTTTGTTTGAGGTTCTAACCTTGGTCCGTTATCCGGATCGGGGACAGTGCATGGTAGGCAGTTTGACTGGGGCGGTCTCCTCCTAAAGTGTAACGGAGGAGTTCGAAGGTACGCTAGTTACGGTCGGACATCGTGACGATAGTGCAATGGCATAAGCGTGCTTAACTGCGAGACTGACAAGTCGAGCAGGTACGAAAGTAGGACATAGTGATCCGGTGGTTCTGTATGGAAGGGCCATCGCTCAACGGATAAAAGGTACTCTGGGGATAACAGGCTGATTCCTCCCAAGAGTTCATATCGACGGGGGAGTTTGGCACCTCGATGTCGGCTCATCACATCCTGGGGCTGTAGCCGGTCCCAAGGGTATGGCTGTTCGCCATTTAAAGTGGTACGTGAGCTGGGTTTAAAACGTCGTGAGACAGTTTGGTCCCTATCTGCCGTGGGCGTTGGAAATTTGAAGGGGGCTGCTCCTAGTACGAGAGGACCGGAGTGGACGTATCTCTGGTGTACCGGTTGTCACGCCAGTGGCATTGCCGGGTAGCTAAATACGGAAGAGATAACCGCTGAAAGCATCTAAGCGGGAAACTTGCCTTGAGATGAGATTTCCCAGAGCCTTGAGCTCTTTGAAGGGTCGTTCGAGACCAGGACGTTGATAGGCTGGGTGTGGAAGTGCAGTAATGCATTAAGCTAACCAGTACTAATTGCCCGTACGGCTTGTCCCTATAACCTTAGCAGGTT
>NZ_JBJXIB010000269.1:0-1350 GCF_046115965.1 Janthinobacterium sp. CG_23.3
GATACCGAAACAAGGGATAGGATAAATTTGCGAAAAACCAGTTGACTTGGAATTCATCATAGAAGGTCGGGTTAGCCGGAACGGCGTAACCCGACTGGCGTCGGCAGCGGCGCGGCGTCGGATGACGCGTTCGCCTCGGCGGCCCCCGCATCCGACCTCAGGAAGCTTAACTTAGCGGCATTAAGGTGACGCCGATGTGTGGATTGCGTTAACATCGAAACCGCCTAAGACGCAGCGCACCTATCCGCGCCTACCGGCATTGTCCGCATGCCGTCAACGCTAAAGTTCACCCAACACGGGTTCCACAAGGCGCGCGCGGCGCTGCACCCTGGCGCTCTTGGCCACGGCCATGATGAGGCACTCCTGCTCGTCGGCGCTGTGGCGCCGTTGCGGTTCGCCGCCATAGCGTCGGTCCTTGTACTGGCCGAAATCGGGTAAATCGAGGTGCGCCAGCCCGCGCGCCGGAAATGGCTCCGGCGGAGGTGCGGCGGCGGTCAGTTTTTCAATCTCATCGTGGTGCAGCTGCGTGTAGATGTCCAGTTCGGATTGCAACTCCACGAAGCCCTTTTGGGTAAACGCGTAGCGCAGCAGGCCGACGGAGGTGTCGAACTTCTGCGCCAAAAAATAGGCCCGGAAACAGTCGAAGCGGAACGCGACGGCGCCGCCCTCGTCTTCCAGCAAACCAAGCTGGCACAGCGTGGCGCACCGCGGCAGCGGCGGCAAGGGCAATCCATTGACGCCGAAATAGTCGGCCTCGAACTGCGCCAATTGAGCTAACGTGACGCTGGTTTTTTTCAACTCGAACAGGAAATACGCCAGTTCGACCAGATAGTCGCGCAGGCCCGCCGCGTCGTCCGACTCGGCCAACAAGGCGGCGCCGTCGGCCGCGGCGAAGGGCGAGGCGCGACCCGGCGCCGGCGCGCACACCACCAGCGCGTTCCTGGACGGCGGCAAGGGGCGCGCGGCGCGGCCGGGGTGCAGGTCTGATACGTGAAGCGCGGTGAATGTTTTCATCTAAATGATGTGGTTTCGGTATGTGGTTGGGTCGTCAAAACAAGCTGATCGATAAAAACTTTCCCATACGGAATTTTGACATTTTTTCACTGCCAAAATTCTAACCAATCTTCACGAGCAATAGATTCCCGCCACAATTTTTCCTGTCACCCAGAAAATCAGGCGAAACGCCGGCTTTTCCAGTGCCGGCTTACGCAACATCCTTCACCCGGCCGTACGCCGCGTAAACGGCATCGGGGGGGGGGGGGGGGGGGGGGGGGGGGGGGGGGGGGGGGGGGGGGGGGGGGGGGGGGGGGGGCCGGGGGGGGGGAGGGGGGGGGGGGGGGGGTTGTGGTG
>NZ_JBJXIB010000270.1:0-1342 GCF_046115965.1 Janthinobacterium sp. CG_23.3
GTGGGGATTGGACGGACTTTCGCCCTTTCAGGTCTTACGCGGACAGCATTTTCGCCATGCGCCGCAGGTTCAGCGCGGTGCAGACGAGTTTCCACTCGGCCTGAGCCTTCGCCAGTCCTCGCATGCTAAATTGCCGGAACCCGAGTACGCTTTTCACCCAAGCGTTGGGCGGTTCCGAGATCCACTTGCGTTTTCGGTAAGCCGCCTGGATCGTCGCGGATCTGAACTTGTCTGCCATGGCGGCACACAAAGGCCGCTTTTTCGGATCGATTACCGCTTCCTGCTTGCCGATGCGTCCGAGTGCCACAATCAGTTCGGACGGGTGAGCGCGTAGTTGCTCGAACATGGCTTCCGAGCGATAGCCTGCATCGGCGAGCACCAGCTCGGCATCGTCACCGACGTTGCGCTTTACCGCTGCGAGCACCGACGCCAGTTGCCCACTGTCAGCCGCACTATTGACGAGTTCGGCCGCCACGATGATGTGGGCGCTCTCGTCGACTGCAGCTTGGGCGTTGTACGCATAGTCGAAGCCGCCGCCGGCGCGCTTCATGATACGGCTTTCCGGGTCGGTAAAATTCTCTTGGGCGTCGGGCTTGGGTTCGCCGAACTTGTATTTAAAACGCGACTTCTTCTTTGGCTTGCCAGAGTCCTCGGGCGGCACATCTTCGTCATCGCTACGGCCGCGCGCGATATCGGCCTGGCGTTGGCGATCTTCAAGACGCGCACGGGCAGCGCGGATGACGGCAAGGCGGTCCTCGCGCCTTGCGATCTCCGCCGGGATATCGAGTTCCGGCTCGTTTTTTTCGGCGGCATCCGCCGCTCTGGCCCTGGCCAGCAACGCGTCGATTTGATCCTTGAGCTCACGCTCGGCCTTTTGCATCCGGTCGTAGCTCATCGCTTTGTGGCGCGATGCGTTGGCCTTGATCTTGGTGCCATCGACACCGATCGTGCCAAGCTTGACCAAGCCGCACTCTTTCGCCATCTTCACTACCTGTACGAACAGGTCCGACAGTTCCTTCAAGTGGATCGCGCGGAAATCGCAAATTGTTCGGTGCGCCGGATAGTTGTCAGCGGCGAGCATACGCAACGCCACGTCCTCGTACAGCTTTCGGGCCAGCTTGCGTGATGAGAACACACCGGTTGCATACCCGTACACAAGTATTTTGACCATCATCGCCGGATTAAATGGCTGGTTGCGGGACCCGCCCCCTGCATACCGCGCGTGAAAGGCGGACAGGTCGAGCGAGTCGACAGTGTCGCTAACGAAGTAGGCCAGGTGCCCCTCAGGGAGCCAGTCTTGCAAAGCATGGGGAAGCAGCATCTGTTGATGCTGATTGTAGGG
>NZ_JBJXIB010000271.1:0-1305 GCF_046115965.1 Janthinobacterium sp. CG_23.3
ACCCCATCTCCGGCGGCGACCCCGGCGCGCGCTGGCGGGCCGCGGCGCGCGCGCCGGGCGGCGTGACCGCAACCGCGGCCGCCGTCGCCAGCGCCGGCGCGGCGGCGCCGCGCCAATACGTCCAGCCCGAGGCGAGCAGCGCCAGGCCGAGCCCGACGCCGAGGATGGCCGGGCGGGACGGCCGGGCACTCATCGGGCGCTCCGGAAATAGGCGGAGAACTGAAGCTGGGCTTCGACGGCCGCGTCGGCCCTGCCGGCGCGGCTGATACTGGCACTGTCGAGCGCGACGTGCGGCAACTCGCGCTGCACCTGGCGCACGAAGCCGCGCACGGCCGGGTAAGCGCCCTTGACGGGCAGGCTGAAGTTGTACCGTTCGACGCCGTGGCCGGCGTCGGCGCCGAACTGGTAACTGCCCTTGTCGATCAGCAGGCGGCGCGCGTCGGCGGCGGCCTGGACCTGGATGACCGCCGCGCCGAGCGCCTCGTTGCCGCCCGCCGGAAAACGCGCCAGCAGGCCGGCGACCTGCGCCTGTTCCGCTGCGCGGCCGGCGTCGGACGCGTGCGCGCGCGCCGTCGCGGCCTGTGCCTGCCGGTGGCGTTGCTGTTCCTCGGCCAGCGCCGCCGCGCCGGGCAGCGTGACGGCCCAGTGCAGCAGGGCGGCGCCGAGCAGCAGCGCCACGCTGGCCAGCCGCGCCGGGCCGGCCTGCACCAGCCAGCGCCGCAGATACCACAGCGCGCGCGTCACCGGCGCTCCTCGGCGGGCGCCGCCGCGGCGGCCGCGCGCCAGTTGGCCATGAAGGAAAAACGCAGCACCGGCTGGCCACCCTCCCGCGCCTGCAGCTCGTGCGAGGCAAGGTGCACGGCGCCGAGTCCCGGCGCCTTGCCCAGTTGCTGCATATACGCGTGCAGCGCCCGGATGTCGCGCGCTTCGCCGCTGATGAGGAGTTCGCGCGTGTCGGCGTCAGCCGACACGCCCAGCAGCGCCACGCCCTCGGCCGGGACCGCTTCGACGGCGCCGAACAAGGCTTCCCACGGGCTCGCCAGCGCCCTGTGCACGCCGGCCAGGTGCTTCGCCTTGCCGGCCAGCTCGTCCCCGGCGGCGTCGGCGGCGGCCGCTTGCTCCGCCACCGGGGGCGCCTCGTCGAGCAGCAACTGCCAGGCGCCGCGCTGGGCCGCATAATCCCAATAAGCCTGCCCGGCCAGCAGGGCGGCGGGGGGGGGGGGGGGGGGGGGGGGGGGGGGGGGGGGGGGGGGGGGGGGGGGGCGGGGGGGGGGGGAGGGGGGGGGGAGTGGGGTCTTTTGTTCC
>NZ_JBJXIB010000272.1:0-1289 GCF_046115965.1 Janthinobacterium sp. CG_23.3
ATGCGCCAGGTGACTGGCGTGGCCTGCATCACCGTGACCTGCGCGCGTTCGATCAGCGCGGCGAGCTGTTGCGGATCGTTCGCCACGGCGCCGGGGCACAGCACGGTGCGGGCGCCGCTCACCAGCGGCAGAAACACTTCCAGCACGGCGATATCGAAAGACAGCGACGTGACGTTCAGCACCACGTCGGCGGCGGCGACGCCGGGCGTTTCCCGCATGGTGTTCAGGAAGTTGACGACGCCGCGGTGCGGCACCTGCACGCCCTTGGGCTTGCCGGTCGAACCGGAGGTGTAAATGACGTATGCGATGTGCTCGCCTTCGACCGGGCAATGCGGATTGCCGTCGGCATGCCGGGCCGCCATCGGCCAGTCGCGGTCCATGCAAAACAGTTGGGCGGAACAGGCCGGCAAGCCCTTGAGCAGACTGTCCTGAGTGAGCAATACGCGCGGCTGCGCGTGCTCCAGCATATACGCCAGCCGGGCGCTCGGATAGGCCGGGTCCAGCGGCACGTAGGCGCCGCCGGCCTTCAGGATGCCCAGCAGCGCGACCACCAGGTCGAGCGAACGCTCCAGGCACACGCCGACCAGGGTTTCCGTCGTGACGCCGATGTCGCGCAAATGGCCGGCCAGTTGATTGGCGCGCCCATTCAGTTCGGCGTAGCTGAGTTCCACCCCGTCGAACGCCACGGCCACACGGTCCGGCGTGCGCGCCGCCTGGGCTTCGACCATGCCGTGCAGCGTATCCTGGGGATAGGCGCGCGCAGTGTCGTTCCAGTCCAGCAGCAACTGGCGCCGCTCGGCGTTCGGCAGCAGCGGCAGGTCCGCCACGCGCATGTCCGGCTCGGCTACCACCGCTTCCAGCAGGCGCGTCAAATGACCCGCCATCCTTTCTATCGTTGTCGCGTCGAACAGGTCGGTGCTGTATTCGAACGCGCTCAGCAATTGCCCACCCTCTTCCCGCACATTCCAGGTCAGGTCGAACTTGGCCGGCGCGTCCACGCCGGGCAACGCTTCGAGGGTCAGGCCCGGCAGCGCCAGTCCGCTCAACGGTGCGTTCTGCAACACCAGCATCACCTGGAACAGCGGCGCATGGCTGGCGTGGCGCTCGGGGTTCAAGGCCTCGACCAGTTGTTCGAAAGGCAGGTCCTGGTGCGCGTACGCGCCCAGCGCGCTGGCGCGCACTTGTTGCAGCAAGTCGCTGAACGCGGCGTTGCCGTCAACCTGGGTGCGCAGCACCAGCGTGTTGACGAAGAAGCCGATCAGCGGCTCCAGTTCGGCCCGTTGGCGATT
>NZ_JBJXIB010000273.1:0-1271 GCF_046115965.1 Janthinobacterium sp. CG_23.3
GCGTCGCCTCCAAGCGCCTAAAGGCGGGCTGGAACGCCGACTACCTTGGCAAGGTGTTGGGCCTGGCCATCTGATCCTTCATGCAATCGCCCTGACCCCGCGGGCCGACCCCGGCTGGGCGCCAGGGGCTTTTTTTAGCGTTGCCGGCCGGCTAAGTTCGCCGCCTCAGGGCGCCTGCACCGTCTGCAGCGCGGCCTTGCCGGACTCGCTGAGGAAAGGCGCCAGCTTGGCGTATGGTACGACGATGTCCATGTCGCACGCCTGCGCGACGTGCGGGAAGGTGGTGGAGAACACCATGCCCTTGTCGCCCAGCGATAGTTGATAGTAGCGCGCCGCGGTCAGCAAGGGGCCGCATTCCGGGTCGCTGGTGTCGGCGCCGTCACCGGAGAGGATCAGCTTTTGCAGCGCCGGCGTCGCCTGGCTATCGCCCTTGCCGTCATGCTTGAACCACGTCCACAGGTCGACCTCCGTGCCGCCGGCAATGTCGATGGTGCGCTGCTGGAGTTGGTGGAACGGATACGCGCCGCCGCAAAAGCCTTCCCTATGCTGGCCAATGGACAGCCAGTTCTTGCTCCAGTATGTGATGGTCACCGAGGAATTGTAGTCCTGGCCCGGCGCCGCGCAGTCGAAGTACTGCTGCATAGCGGCGCGCGCGAACCGGTCGATCAATTTGTTGACGCCGGCCATGCCTGGCTGCGCCGGCGGGAAAGCCAGCGACTGGATCGAGCCGCCCAGCGTCGACAGCTTCGCGTACGCGCGCCGCCCGAACACGGCCGCTTGCCGCGTCACCTTCTGGGCGTCCAGCCGCGGGCCGTTGAAGGCGTCGGACAGCGCGTTGCCGGCGTCGTCGCAATTGCCCTTGCCGTCAGCGACCGCATAGCTGCGCGTTAATACTATCGGCGCCTTGCGCTGGCCCTTCGGACCGCTCCACTCCCCTTCCAGCCGGTCCGGCGCGACGGCGCGCACACGCCAGCGGCCGGTGGCGCCGTCGCCGCGGCCCTCGGTCCAGGCAAGGTTCTTGCCGTCGACGGCGCTCAGCGGGATGGTGTTGGAATGCTTCAGGTAGTAATACTTGGCGTCGTCCGATCGGTCGAAGCAAGCCAGCACCTGCTGCTTGCCGACGCTACCGCTCCAGACGCCGGCGCGCGCCGCGATCTGAGCGGCGTCACCGGTGGCCGCCAGGGCGATTGCATGAAGGCGGAGCCGAGGCGATGAGCACAGCTTGTAGGTATCGCTTGTAAACTCTTTGAAAAAGGCGTTTACTCTCGATA
>NZ_JBJXIB010000274.1:0-1263 GCF_046115965.1 Janthinobacterium sp. CG_23.3
CAGGGCGATTGCATGAAGGATCAGATGGCCAGGCCCAACACCTTGCCAAGGTAGTCGGCGTTCCAGCCCGCCTTTAGGCGCTTGGAGGCGACGCCGAGCTTCGTCGTTTTCTCGTTCTTCAGCAGGTTGAGGGCAATGCGGCGCAGGATGGCGAAATTTTGCGCCGCGTCGCCAACGCGCACGCGGCAGCCGTCCTCGCGAAATGCGACGTCCAGCACCCAATGCATGCTGTTTTCAATGCCCCAGTGCGCCCGTACTGTTTTGCCCAACATTGCAGCCTTGGCCGGCAAGCTGCTGATGTAATAGCGGCGTTCAACGCTGGCTGTTCCGGTGCTGTTTCGCCCGATGATTTCGCGCGTCGACTCGATCATGATGAGGCTTTGCAGCCCGCTCCAATGCTGTTTTTGCTGAACGAGCCAAGCGATGTCGTTGGTGACAAGGCAGCGCCGGGTTTCGATCCGTCCGTGATCTTTTTCGGTCTGGATGTGCTCCCAGAATGGACGATCCATCTTGCCTGCGTCGGCGGCGTCGAACCACAGCTTGACGGCTTCGGCCAAGACGGGCTGGTTGTCCTTCACACCCAGAACATAGTCGGCGCCGCTGGCAACGATCTTGGCGGCGATGTCGCGCTGGCACCCCATCGCGTCGATTGTGATGATGGCGCCTTTGACGTCCAGGGTATCCAATAATTCCGGTATCGCGGTGATCTCGTTGCTCTTGTCGGCGGTCCGAACCTGCCCAAGTGTGACGCCGCTCGCGCTGCTCCACGCCGACACCAGATGAATGGCGCTCTGTTTGCCATCGTGTGAACCACGCACGCATTTGCCATCGATGGCAATGTGCTGCCCTTCAAGCGACGGACACAGTGCGCCCATCCAGCGTACAAAACACGATTCGAACTGCTTCGCGTCAAGCAGGGAAAAAACGCGTCCGAAGGTGTCGTGCGAGGCGATGCCATTGGCGAACGGCCGGTACTGACGCAGCCACTCGAGCTTCATTTCGCTCCATTCCACAACCGTGGTCCAGCTTTCCGCTCCACTGATGACGGCGCAGATCGCGGCCAGCAGCAATTCGTCCAGTTGATATGCGCACTCGCGCGCGCGCGGATCGCGTAATTCATCGAATGCTTCCAGCAGCGACATCGGTCCGATTGTCATTTTTCTCGCCCAAATATCGAGAGTAAACGCCTTTTTCAAAGAGTTTACAAGCGATACCTACAAGCTGTGCTCATCGCCTCGGCTCCGCCTTCATGCAATCGCCCTG
>NZ_JBJXIB010000275.1:0-1135 GCF_046115965.1 Janthinobacterium sp. CG_23.3
GCCCACAACAAAGCAGCACCTACACCCCCCCCCTCCCCCCCCCACAACCACCCCTCCCTTCCCTCCTCCCACCAACTCCTCTCCCCAACCAAAACCCCCCCCCCCAACCCCTGACCCCATTGTCGTTTTGGCAGAAGGAAAACGCTCTACCCACGCAATCCGAATCCGAAGCCTGAAGTGATCGAGCACTACCGCCAGATGGGCATCCGGCGCCTGCGGACCGATGAATCCGGCGTCATCACGGTGGCACTCGGAGCGAAGCTGCATATGTGTGGCGAAGATCGTACCGGACACCCGCGTTATTAGCGCACGCGTGGAGCTTCGAGCCGGCAGCCCTTGGAGCAACGTTCTCTCGCTCATCGGAATCGCGTCTGGCGGCACGCGTTTGCGTAAAAAAGCCCGCACAAGGCGGGCTTCGTTGGATGCTGGGCTTACTTACTCAGGCTTGACGGCGGCGGCGCGCCATGAAACCAAGTAGACCAAGGCCAGCCAACATCATCGCATAGGTCTGTGGCTCAGGTACGGCAGAAACCGTGATATCGTCAAGTAGGAGATTAAACTTGCCGTTGGTCGACCACGTCACTTTATCTACTCCTTTCATGTTGAGATCGAATTGCTGGAACCGATTGGTAATGTTCACCGTCCGAGTCATTATTTCTTGACCATCCAAAAAACCACGCAATGTGACTGGGCGACTAGAAAATGCGCGCCCCAAAAAACTGTCTAAGGTAAATTGTTCTCCGGACATCTCGGACATGCTCAGATCGGTCCCGCCATTGCTCCAAACCAAGTTTTGCCCTGAAGGCGCTGGAATATCCCTCCAATAACCATCGCCGTTCTGCGCGATGATCCAGCTATTTGAGCCCTGTCCACCGGACCAGATAAACCCTCCATAGCCTTTGGCGAGTAGCACTGCGTTACGCCCGGACCGCGGCGGAGGAGGAACATAGATGTCGTCGAAGTCAATCACGCGAGCAGATGCCGCTGAGAATGCCGACGACCCAAGGAGGAGCAAAGTGCTGACAGTAAACGCTTTAAAGATTGTGACTATTCAGCCTGAGCGTACAGCGTAGAAAGTTGTTGTAAACGAATCGTGGATAACGCATCATGCGTGCATGCCACCAAAACCGCCCCG
>NZ_JBJXIB010000276.1:0-1086 GCF_046115965.1 Janthinobacterium sp. CG_23.3
TCGCCCTTCCGCAGTTGCGCTTCACTTCGTTCGCTGTGGTCAGCTCACGGCGGGACTTTCACCCACAAGAGTGCGCCCATGCTGGGCGCACAAAAGAATAGCATCATCGATATGATGCAATCGTCCGTTTCGAGCATGTTAATACACTAATTACCAGCAAGTAAAGAGCACTAGCCAAGTGTACGGCGAGGGTGCCTGGTTCCATTTGCAATGGCCAGAATGGGTCGATATACTAAACCGCTCGCGCGGACCAACGGCCCAATCGCAAGTACGATCGGGCCGTCAAAACAACAGCGAAGCGGTATGACACCCGCGTCATTAATAAACTACCTTAACTGAACGGCATTACCAGACGTTGGGGCTGGTTTCGCCTTATCGCAGCTAAGGTCAAGGCAGCGCTTTAGCGTAGATTCAGCGCATTATTGGCGGTAAGGAATGGATCGAACGACTGTTGCACATTGCCCTCCAACAGCAGCTCCAGGCTGTACTGAATTTCCGAGCCGGCACTGTTGACACGCCCACCCCACACCGTACCTGCATACTGTGGATATTGACCCGGGTTGATCATGTTTGGAATGGCGGCGCCAGAGAAACCGAGGATGGCGACGTTTTCGCTCGGATCGATGGACACCACATTCCAGATGACGGTATCACCATTGGTGCAGGTGGTTAGCAGCTCGTTTCCACCTTCGTTACCGTTTCCTGAATATCCGGTGGTATCCACCATAAAGACGTATTGACTCAAGTTTCCGGTGGAAATTGCCATACCGACGTTCACCGCTACCAGCACATTAATTGTAGTCATGATTTACTTTCATTACGTGAAGTTTTAAGAAAAACCAGAGGTTTTAACACTGCAAGTGCAATACCTTTTTCAGCGAAGATCGGTTACGCCTCAGATGAAAGAAAGGGAGGGTGAGTTCTCATGCACTCGCTTGTAGTTATATAGAGTTAATTCCATTGATGTAAGTAACATTCATGTAACATGCAGGGTGACTGTTCAGCCGCTATGCGGCAAGCGGGATAGGATTACCGTTGAAGGCCCGGAGCAGAACCTCAAGCATGCCATGGCCTTGCTTGCGTAGC
>NZ_JBJXIB010000277.1:0-1085 GCF_046115965.1 Janthinobacterium sp. CG_23.3
CAGGGCGATTGCATGAAGGCGAAGGTGTAGCCGATGGCGAAGTTGGCAAATATTGCTTGTAAACTCGTTGAGAAAGGCGTTTACTCTCAATATTTGGATGAGCAAATGACTAACGAACCGATAGCGCTGGTAGCTGCATTCAATGATTTGACCGATCCGCGTGCGCGTCAATGCGCCTACCAACTCGATGAATTGCTGTTGGCCGCCATCTGCGCCGTCATCAGTGGAGCGGAGACTTGGATCTCGGTTGTGGAATGGGGCGAAATGAAGCTTGACTGGCTGCGCCAGCACCTGCCCTTTGTCAACGGTATTGCCTCGCATGACACTTTTGGACGGGTCTTTTCGCTGCTCGATGCGGCGCAATTCGAGCTCTGCTTTACACGATGGATGAGTTCGATGTGCCCCTCTCTTGAGGGGCAGCACATTGCTATCGATGGCAAGTGTGTACGCGGTTCCCATGATGGAAAGCACGGCGCGATTCATCTTGTATCGGCATGGAGTAGCGCAAGCGGGCTGACCCTGGGGCAGATCAGGACCGCCGACAAGAGCAATGAAATCACTGCCATACCGGAATTGTTGGCGACACTCGATATCAAAGGCGCCGTCATCACGATCGACGCGATGGGATGTCAGCACGATATTGCTGCAAAGATCGTCGCCAGCGGCGCCGACTATGTGCTGGGCGTGAAGAACAATCAACCGGGCTTGGCTGAAGCCATCAAACTGTGGTTCGATGCGGCTGATGCGGGCAAGATGGATCGTCCTTTCTGGGATCATATCCAGACTGAAAAAGATCATGGACGTATCGAAACGCGGCGCTGCCTAGTCACCAATGACGTTGCCTGGCTTGGCGAGCAACAGCAGCACTGGGTGGGCGTACGTAGCCTGATCATGATCGAATCGACGCGCGAAATCATCGGCAGGAACAGCAGTGGAACTGCCAGCGTCGAACGACGATACTACCTGAGCAGCCTGCCTGCCAAAGCGGCCCATCTTGCGCAGACTGTGCGGGCGCACTGGGGCATCGAAAACTGCATGCACTGGGTGCTCGACGTCGCCTTTCGCGAGGACGATTGCCGCATACG
>NZ_JBJXIB010000278.1:0-1074 GCF_046115965.1 Janthinobacterium sp. CG_23.3
CGCCAGTTTCGCCGACAAGAACGCCGGCGCCAACAAAAAGGTGACGCTGGCCTCGGTGGCGCTGTCCGGCGCCGACGCCGGCAACTACCTGCTGAACTATTCGCCTGTCCTGCAGGCCAGCATTTCGCAGGCGAACCTGTCGCTGGCCGGCGTCAGCGTCGCCAACCGGGTCTACGACGGCACGCTGCAAGCGAGCGTCAGCGGCGCCACGCTGGGCGGGGTGATCGGCCAGGACCAGGTTGTCGTCAGCGGCGGCCAGGGCAGCTTCAGCGACAAGAACGTCGGCGTCGGCAAGCTGGTCAAGGCCACCGGCTTCGTCTTGGAGGGCGTCGACGCCGGCAATTACGCGCTCGCTTCGCTGAGCGCCGACGCCAGCGCCGACATCACCGCGCGCACGCTGCAGTTGCGCTACACCGCGGCCGCTAAAGTCTACGACGGCAGCACCGTGGCCAGCCTGAGCGGCGTCGCCGACGACCGCGTCGCCGGCGACGTGCTCGACATCAGCCAGCGCGCCAACTTCGTCGACAAGAACGTCGGCGTGGCCAAGGCGGTGACGCTCAGCGACGTGGCGCTGGGCGGCGCCGACGGCGGCAATTACGTGGTCGCGGTGGCCGGCCCGCTGTTCGCCAGCATCACGCCGGCGCGCCTGGGCCTGAGCGGCGTCAGCGTCGCCAGCCGGGCTTACGACGGCGGCACCGACGCGCTTGTCAGAGCCAGCCTGGACGGCGTGGTCGGCGGCGACGCGGTCAGCCTGTTCGGCGGCGCCGGCCGCTTCGACGACAAGAACGTCGGCGTCGGCAAGAACGTCGCCATCAGCGGTTTCCGCCTGGGCGGCGCCGACGCCGGCAACTACCAGTTCGTCCCCGGCGGCCTGTCGGCCACGGCCGACATCACGCAAAAGGCGCTGGCGAGCTGGGTCGGCGCGGCCGGCGGTTTGTGGAGCGAGGCCCGGAACTGGGACGGCGGCGCGGTGCCGGACGGCGCCAACGTGCTCGACGTGAACTTGACGGGCAGCGGCGTGGTCAACTACAACGCCGGCGCCGGCGCCACCAGCATCCGCAACCTGAACGGCGG
>NZ_JBJXIB010000279.1:0-1044 GCF_046115965.1 Janthinobacterium sp. CG_23.3
ATATCGAGAGTAAACGCCTTTTTCAAAGAGTTTACAAGCGATACCTACAAGCTGTGCTCATCGCCTCGGCTCCGCCTTCATGCAATCGCCCTGGGTATTCCATGATTAATCCTGTCGCCACTGTAGCGCGCTCTCCCAACGTCATATTAATAAATAGATAATGTCACGTATAATATGAATTATTAAATAACGTTTGGGGGAATCCTGTTGAATAAATACGCTTTTGTCCTGGCCGCCAACCTGCTCAGCGCCGCCGCGTGCGCTGAAACGATTACCTTCGACGATGCCGGCGCGGACGCGAACTATGTGCAGAACGGCTACCATGGTTTGAACTGGGATAATTTTTTGACATTCGACCCGCTGACGGTTGGCGAAGAAACCAACCCTAGCGGATTTCGGGCCGGCACGGTGTCGGGCGCGAACGTGCTATTCAACGGCGCCGGCGACCCCGCCGGCATCAGCGCCGCGCAAGGCTTCACGCTGCAGCAAGCCTACTTTACGGCGGCCTGGCGCGAAGGGCTGGAAATCCACGCGGTGGCCAGCGATGGCGTGCGGACCTACGTCAAAGACTTCACGGTCGGCACGCTGGCGCCCACCGTCGTGTCGTTTCAATGGGGCAATGTCACCTCGGTGGTGTTCTCTTCCTCCGGCGGCGCCATGTCCGGCAGCAACGGCAACGGCTTCCAGTTCGTCATCGACAACATGACGCTCACCTCGGCCGTGCCGGAACCGGGCACCTGGGCCATGCTGCTGGTCGGCCTCGGCTTGCTCGCCCGCGCGCGCCGCCGCGCGGCGTGAAGCGGCGCCCGGCCGGCGGGTAAACCGGCGCCGGCAAACCGCTTTGCCGTCTGCTGGTATGATGGCGCTTCGCCCATCCATATTAGAGTCCGCCCATGAACGCGCTGATGTACAGCCATTTCGGTATCACCGATTTTTGGACCTTCCTATTCGAGTGACTGTTCAGCCGCTATGCGGCAAGCGGGATAGGATTACCGTTGAAGGCCCGGAGCAGAACCTCAAGCATGCCATGGCCTTGCTTGCGTA
>NZ_JBJXIB010000280.1:0-1010 GCF_046115965.1 Janthinobacterium sp. CG_23.3
GACTGGCGCCACCTGGATTTCTTTCAATTCGAGGCGTGGCTGCACGCCGAGGTGCCGCGGATCGATTGCGGCGCCTGCGGCAAGACCTCGCTCGTTGAAGTGCCGTGGGCGCGCCCCGGCAGCGGCTTCACCCTGCTGTTCGAAGCGCTGGCCCTGTCGCTTTGCCAATCCCTGCCGGTGGCGCAGGCGGCGGCGCAACTGAGGGTTGCATCGAAGCGGCTGTGGCGGCGGATCGAACACTACGTGGAGGCGGCCCGCGCCCAGGACGTGATGACGGGGATCGAGGTCGTCGGCATTGACGAAACCAACGTCAAGCGCGGCCAGGAGTACGTCACCGTCGTGCACGATCTGGAGGCCAAACGCCTGCTGTTCATGACGCCCGGGCGCAAGCACAACACCGTGGTCGACTTCAAGGCCGAGGTGGTAGCGCACGGCGGCGACCCGAACCAGATCAAGCACGTTTGCATGGACATGAGCGCGGCATACACGAAGGGCGTCACCGAAGCCTTGCCCCAGGCCCAGATCAGCTATGACCGCTTTCATGTGATCGCGCTGGCGAACGAGGCGATGGACGCAGTGCGGCGGGAAGAAATGCAGAGCCAGCCGCGCGCGGTGCGCGCGGCGCTGGGGATGGACAGCAAGGCCGTCAAGGGCATGGTGTGGAGCATGCGCAAAGATCCTTCCGGCTGGAACAAAAATCAAATGAACACTATGTATCACCTGCAGCGTTCGAACCTGCGCAGCGCCCGGGCTTGGCGTCTGAAACAGGCCCTGCGCGACGTGTATGCGCAGGGTGTGCGCGGCAACTGCGAGCAAACCGCCAAAGCGGCTTTGCAGGGCTGGATTTCCTGGGCCAGGCGCTGCCGGCTTGAGCCGTTCAAAAAGCTCGCCAACACCCTCAAGGACCGCCTGCCCGGCGTCGTGCGCGGCATGCTCGACGGACGCAGCAACGCCTACGTCGAAGCCATGAACGGCTTGCTTCAGCAAACCAAAACCGCCGCCAGGGGCTT